>CAOJEC010000020.1 GCA_948433885.1 uncultured bacterium
CTTTGAGACATTTTCAAAGATTAACTATTAAGACTTTATCATAGATTAACCATAAGTCTTACTCAAAAGGTGACAAAGTCTTGACATTTAGAAAAAAATGAATATAATACAAAACGTTTTTTAATGAGAGGGGCATTTTAATTTATGAACAATGATAGAAAGCAAAGTTTACTTTTGCAAAGAGAAGAAAAGGGCGGAAGATTTTTACAGAAATTTTATTTACCTGAGCCTGTTGCTCGTTTTTTAGCAGGTACTTTGGCGACTGTAATGTTATTCTCGCTTGCTGGCTGTAAGCAAAAAACAGATTCAATTAGTGGTGACAAAGATAATTTTGGCATATCTTATGCGAGGATATTTAATACTGCTCAAAATTATAAAGAAACGGCTTTCATTAGAGATTTTCAACTTTATAGTGATACTAACCCAGAATTTTACTTTGGAGACTATGGATGTACTAATAGCGAAGCTGTTCCTGCTAGTGGTGTGTTGACTGATGATTTTGAACATCTATTCAATAGTGTATGTGCAACTGATTCATATTATAAAGGCATAATTGAAATGTACGATAAGGGATACGAAGTCGATTCTGATGGTAATTTGATATTCGATTGGAATGGGGTCGATTCTCGAGGCTTCGATATTGACACTACTATATTTTCAAGTAAAATTGATGGTGAGAATAAAAGTTTTAGGTTTGAAGATAAAAAAGGTGATGAAACTGTAGCTACGAGAACTATCCACGACAAGGGAAATGAGTTGAATAACAATATATCCTTGCGAAAAACTTTGGCTCAAGATATTTATGTCGACATAGATGAGAGCATTGTACGGGTAGATATTACAGGGATGTTTAATATATCATCAACAGAGGAAAAGCTATTAAGAAGCAGTAATTTGATGACGTTGACAGTTTCTTATCATGGGGAATCATATGAATTCTATCGTTTACTTTCTAAGACGAATGTTAATAGTAGGGATTATGAATACCATGCTGATAAGCGTGTATGGCTTCCAGATATGGAGGGTTATTCAGACGATGTTAATGATATAAAAAGCTTCAATGACCTATTACGTTTAATTTTGGATGATGGCAACTATGTTAATGGAGTAAATGAAGCAGCTGTTATATTTTTGGATAATTATTTAGTCAAAGGAGAGTGCCTTGCTCTTTTAGCAGAAGGAAAAGAGGGTAATCCGTGGTATGAATATGTTAAACAACTTGTCGATGATGGCAACTATAGTTTAGCTTTTGCAGTTATGCAAGATGAAAATACACATTGGAATGGTAAAATTAAAGCTTTTACTAACTAGATATGTGAGGTTATATAAATTTCAGTCGAGCTTTTGAAGGAAATAAGGGATTTACTTAAAGAACAGGGAGATAAGGAAACGAATAAAAACGTTCGTTTTTTTATTTTGGTTTAGTAGACTTTATGCCATCAATTTGATACAATAGATGAGAAATGGGGTCAACAATAATGCACATATTTTTACCTGATATTTATCAAAAAAGTATATATACTATCAATTATCAAGCACTTAAAAATGCTGGGATAAAGATAATTTTATTCGATTTGGATAATACACTCGTTCCTGTAACGGCAACTGAACCTACTAAAAAGTTGAAGGAATTGTTCGAAGATATAAAAAAAATGGGATTAAAACCGATCATATTGAGTAACAGTGGACAGACGAGAGTCGCACCTTTCAAAGATGGATTGTATGTCGATGCAGCGTGCAGTTCTCGCAAGCCACTCAAAAGAAAGTACAAGAAGATCATCGATATGTACAATGTCAAACCTTCTCAAATTGCCGCGGTGGGAGATCAGTTACTAACAGATGTGCTAGGTGCGAATAGAATGGGGATCACGTCTATTTTGATCAATCAAATAAGTACAAGCGATTTCGTATGGACGAAGTTCAATAGATTTGTCGAGGGACTCATACTCAATCATTTTAAGAAAAGAGGAGTTTTCTCGAAGGGGGAATATTATGAATAAAATATGTTTTGGGTGTGGAGCAAAGTTACAAAGTGTCGACGAGGCAAAAGAAGGATATGTACCCGATGGGAAACTAGAGTCATCCGACTATTGTAAACGCTGTTTTCGTATGGTCAATTACGGCGAAAAGGGGAAATCTTCGACTCCTAAGAGAATCGATGAAATCTTGAAAACCGTAAATAAAAATGCCAAACACGTCGTCTTCATGGCTGACTTCATCAATGTCTTCGATGAGGTGATGAACATATTCAAGAAGATCCGCGTACCCAAAACTTTGGTGATCAGCAAAAGCGATATCATTCCAAAAAATGTTTCTTTTGCGCAGATAAGAAATTATTTGAGAACCGTTTATAAAGTTCACGATGATGTGGTATTCACATCTAATAAGACTAGTTTGAATACTTTCATGAAGAAAATTCATGGGCTAGAAGAAGTATACTTTTTGGGGTTGACGAATGCTGGTAAGAGTACTTTGCTCAATAGTATCATTGAGAAAAGTGGTGCGAAGTCTAAAAAGCTGACGACCAGTTACAAGGAAAATACGACACAGGACTTCATTCGTATAAAGTTAGGTGAGGTCACTTTGATCGATTCGCCGGGATTTGTCATAGACAATTTTGAACTAGATAAATTTACGAATGTCAGTTCTGAAATAAAACCTGTAACTTACCAGAATAAAGTTCCAACGACGTATAAAATCGGAGATGCTTTTTCCTTGAGTGTCGATGGAAAGACTAGTGCTGTATTCTATTTCAGTAAGTCGATCGATATAAAACGGTTTTACAACAAAAAAGTCGTCGGTACTACATTCAAGGTGCGAGGCAATAGCGATGTCGTGATATGTGGATTGGGATTCATAAAGTTCACTGAGGATGCCGAATTGACTATGCCACAGGACGTGATGAAGTACATGAACATCAGACCTTCTCTAGTAGGTGGAGTTTATGAGTAAGATACGTACGATGAGTGAGACCTTGGCTAATAAAATTGCCGCGGGAGAGGTCGTAGAACGCATTTCGAGTGTCGTCAAAGAATGTATCGAAAATTCGATAGATGCCGGAGCTCAAAACATAAAAGTGGAACTTTTGGACGCTGGGAAAAAACAAATCAAAATCATCGATGATGGGTGTGGTATGGATCGCGAAGATGCTTGCAATGCTTTCAAAAGACATGCTACTTCTAAACTTTATAAAGATGACGATTTGTTCTTCATCAACACTTTGGGTTTCAGGGGAGAGGCATTGCCTTCGATAGCTTCAGTCTCAGAAGTGATGTTGGAAACTTTCGATGGTGATGTGGGAACGAGTGTACACATCAAAGGTGGAGAGACTTTAGAGGTGGGAGTTGCTCCTTCTAGAAAAGGAACGACGATTTCCATTTCTAACTTGTTTTACAATACACCGGCTCGTCTTAAATACTTGAGAAGCGAGCCATCCGAACTTTCTAATGTCACCCAATTTTTGGAAAGACTCGCACTTTCTTATCCGAAGATATCGTTCGTTTTGGCAAACAACGGGGCAGTTACATTGAGAACGAGTGGAAGTGGTGTTCTTCTCAAGACCATTCACGAAGTATACGGTTCGACTGTCAGTTCGAACATGTTGGAAATAAAGGGATCTAACGACGACTACGACATAAGTGGTTACATCTCGAAGCCGATCGTTCAAAGAAGCAATCGAAATTTCATGAATACGATCATCAATGGACGTGTGATAAGAAATATAGAACTCAATAAAATAATCAACGATGCTTATTATACATATAAACCCGATTCGACTTATCCAATCGTAGTAATAAAGATCGAAACCGATCCTACACTGATCGATGTGAATGTTCATCCGACTAAACAAGATATAAAATTTTCGAAAATGGGCGAACTTCGAGATTTGCTCACTAAGGTCATCAAAGAAGCATTGTATGAAACGATGCTCATTCCGAATGCCATTATGGAAACTACGTCTAGTGACAATGAAGATAAAGATTTCGATGACGAATTCATAGAAAGCCAATTGCCAAGTGCACTTTTTGTACGAGAAGAAGATGAACTTCCTAAGAATGTTCTACTTAGTGACGAGAGTGAACCTAAAAACAGAATCGACGTTCAAACTGAGATCGAATTCGCTCCCCAAAAGAATGTTCAGATAAAGTCTTTGGAATTACATCCCGTCGGTATAGCCATGGGTACTTATATAATAGCCGAAAATAAAGAGGGCGTCTATTTGATCGACCAACATGCTGCTGTCGAGCGAATAAACTACGAACAAGTATTGAAAGGGTTACTAACCAACAAAGCGAAGACTTTGTTAGTGCCTTTGCAAATAGAACTATCAAGCAGTGACATGACATGTATAAAGAGTCATTTCGATATGCTCGAAGGCATGGGATTCGATTTGGAAGAGTTCGGCATCAACACAGTAAGAGTGAATGCTCATCCTATATGGATAAAGGAATCGTTCGAAAGTGATACCATAAGAGCGATTTTCGATTTGTTAATCGAGAAAAAAGAAGGGTTCGACATACTCAAGTTCAACGACAAGATGGCCGCGACGATCGCTTGCAAGAAGAGTCTAAAGGGAAATACGAGAATAACTTTGGAATTAGCAAAGACTATTTTAGAAAATTTAGTCTTGTGTGACAATCCTTATAATTGTCCGCATGGTCGACCTACGATCGTCAAATTTACCACATACGAGTTAGAAAAAATGTTCAAGAGGGTGATGTAATGAAAATAGAAAAAAGAAAAATAAATGGGTACGACACGTACATTCATAAGACGAATAAGTACACATCTATACATTTGAGATTTCTTTTCGAGATGCCATATACGAAGGAGAATATTTACAAATACGACTTGTTGGAGTCGTATCAAATTCATGCCAATCAAAAATACAAAACTAGAAAAAAGATGAGCGAACGCAAAATGGAATTGTATGCTCCTACACACGGGTTTGGAAACTACTATCGAGGCGAAAAGATGTTCGTCGAAGCTTCGTTCTCTTTTTACGATCCAGAATTAATCGGGGACGATTACTTGAAGGAAGCTTTCGAGTTCGTGAGAGATTTGTTGTATTTTCCTAATTTCGAAGGTGGACACTTGGAACAACAAGAATTAGCAAGATGCAAGGCGAATATGATAGCTCAGATCGAAGATGAATTGATGAACTTCAGAAGTAAAGCTCAGCAAAGTTTTACCGAGCATCTATATCCAGGTTCTTATAAATTGATCGATCGTATTTCTAGTAAGAAAGAAATAGAAGATCTTTTGAATTCTTTTTCCGATCAGGACTTGATCGATGCTCATCGAGATCTGTTGGACAATCGATTGGTCGGCGCCATAATAATGGGGAATATAAAAGAAGAGTATTTGAAATGGATAGAAGAGTTGTTCAAATTCGAACATGTCGCTTCTATGGATAGAGATTTCAAAGAGGTGATTCCAGTTGACCCTAACATAAAAGCTTTCGAGCATGTCGTCGATCCGGATTATAAAGAGTCTGTAGTCAATGCCGTCTATACTTACGAGACGAAGAGTCTCAAAGAAAAGATGGCATATCGCGCTATCGTCAATATGCTCGGTTCTTCAGGAATGCTCATGCATAAAACTTTGAGGGATGAACAAGGAATAGTCTACACCGCATCAGCTTCTTATAGCAAAACTCTCGACATATTCATCATGTCGGCAATCATAGATGCTAAAAATTTGGACAAAGCCTTGGAAGGGTTCGATATGGTTTTGAAAAAATTGGACAAAAAGACGATCGAAGAGTTGCTTGTCAAAATTAAAGAAGAAGTGGATTTGGCCGTGTATGTTTTCGATGAATCGAAATGGAACGTCTTCTTCGAATTTTACGATGTAGCGTTTGGGCTCAACGAGCCTAAAGAGATGCGCGAAGAAGCGATCAAGAGTTTGACAGTCGAGGATATAGAAGTGGCATTATCTAAAATGAAGCGAGTAACAGTGCACTTTTATGAGGGGGCGAAGAAATGAAGAACGACGTTATAAAAAGGACTTTATCAAATGGGATAAATGTATATTTGTATGTCGATGAGTCTCTAAAGAGAGTAGTCGCCTCATACAACGTAAATTATGGTACTTTGGGCTTTTTCGATAGATTTTATTACGACGAGAAGCCTTACAGTGTACCTCCTGCCATGGCCCATTTCTTGGAACATACCTTAGTCGAAACAGCAAAAGAAGGAAACATGCTTTTGAAATTCAAAGAGAAGAGCTATGAGACGAATGCTGTTACCGGTCTAGAATGGACGTCTTTCTATTTTGTCGGGATCAAAGACACATGGGAAGCGATAAAGCAATTGATAAAGATGGTCGACGAACCGAACTTCGATGCAGAAAACATAGAGAAAGTCAAAAATGCAGTGATCGAAGAAGCTAACATGAAAATGGATAGCAAATACCAACATGGTCGCAATGCGAACAGAAGAAATGCAACTCTCGCATATGAAGCATGCCACGAATCTTACAATATATTGGGAACGGGTGAGACGACCAAAAGTATCACTTTAGAAGATGTTCGCGTTTGTTACGATGCCTATTATTACAATGATAACAAATGTTTAGTAATCGGTGGTAATTTCGACGTCGAGGAAATGATCGACTATTTGGAAAAGGTATACGAAGAAATTCCAAGCCATCCTAAAAAGATGCGCGAGATGGATTATGGAGATTTGTTGCCAATTAGAAAGACTTATGAAGAACTCGATAGACCGGTCGCAAATGATTATGTCATTACGTCATTTAAAATGCGAAACGATTTTAAAAAAGAAAAGATCGTCGTCGATTTGTATTTGTATATCTTTCTTCGTATGAAATTCGGAAGCGATATGGATTTTGTGATGAAGTTAGCTCACGATAAGATAATTATCGGAGGAGTAGGACACTCATGCTTTTACTTTAAAGATACGTTGACTATAACTTTTTCAGCGGATGTCTTAGATGAAGAAAAGTTTATGAAGAGACTAAAAGGAGAACTCAACAGCAATGGATTGGACGAGAGATTATTCGAATTGATAAAACGTACTTTGAAAGTGAACGAATTATCAAAAAAAGACGCCATTTATAAAAAACTTTTAGGATTCCATACTCAAACTGAATTTACTGAAAAGTTGTACAATATGGACATCATCGATAAATTAAATTTGGAAGAGTTGAAAGAAATCGTCGACAGTATCGATTGGAACTTACAGACTACTTGCGTAATTCGTGCTTATAAAAATAAAGAGCAAAATTAAAAAGCGATCAGAAGACAAATTCTTCTATATCGCTTTTTTGATTTGGCATTTCTACAGGCTCGACTAACGTAGGTTCAGATGTAGTAGGGGTAGTGCTTTGTTTTGCAAGTCCCAAGAGATCGTACGAATTCATTCGTTCGTCATCCAATTGAATCAATCTCAATATTTCATCCATCGACGTTTCTCCTGTTAAAACTTTTCGCAAACCGTCTTGAAGCATCGTATTGATACCCGAATTTTCTGAGAAGACTAGTTCGCGAAGTTTACTTTTGCTTAGTCCCGAAGAGATAGCGTCTTTTATTTCTTGATTTATGAGTAAGACTTCATGCAGAGGAAGTCGACCTTTGTATCCACCAGAACAAGCATCACATCCGTTAGATTCGTAAATTTCGTTGACGTCCAAACCTAGTGCTCCTTTGAAAATGCTCTTTTCGTAATCGGTAGTAGGGCGAAGACGTTTGCATTTGTCACAAAGTCTTCTCGCCAATTTTTGTGATACGATACCCGAGATGGCGGCTCCTAATAGGTAGCGTTCGACATCCATATCTAAAAGACGTTCGATGGTATTCAAAGAGTCGTTCGTATGAATCGTCGATAGAACTAAGTGTCCTGTGATAGCAGAACGAACTGCTATACGTGCGGTTTCAGTATCACGTATTTCACCGATCATGATTATATCAGGGTCTTGACGAAGTATACTACGTAGAGCACTTCCGAAAGTCATTCCTATCTCGGAGTTTACTTGTACTTGGTTGATACCTTCAATGTTCATTTCTATCGGATCTTCGACAGTGATCAAATTTCTATTTTCGGTATTCAATCTTTGCAAAATTGCATAAACAGTAGTAGATTTTCCGGAACCGGTAGCTCCTGTAACGAGGATGATTCCATTCGGTATGGCGATCATCTTTTTTATTATTTCATAATTTTCTTTTGTAAATCCTAGATTTTCTAACCCGGCACTCGACATCGAGTAGTCGAGGATACGAATTACTATCTTTTCTCCCATGTTGGTCGGCAAGCAAGATACACGAAGATCGACTGACATGTCTTCGATAAGACCCTTGATCGCGCCATCTTGAGGTAGACGTGATTCGGTTATGTTCATATTAGATATGATCTTTACACGTGTGATCATATTCTTTTTCATGGCAAGAGGTACGTCCGTGTAATCGTGTAGATCGCCATCAATTCTTATTCTGATGTGGATTCCGTTTTCATATGGATCGAAATGTATATCCGATACTCCGCGTTTGACCGCATCTACAATCATGTCGTTGACTATGTCTACAATAGGTGTACTGTCATAGTCGAAAGTCATGATGCTTTTGAATTCGTTCATCGGCTTTTTTGTTTCTATGTTTGCCTCTAGTTGAGGGGCAGTTTGTTCTTTATCGATTGTAGCATTAGATTCATCTACGTTTTCGATAGACGGTATTTCTTCTTCAAACATACGATCACACCCTTTTATTCTCTTACAATTATATAATATTTTGTCGGTTTATTCAAGAGGTCTCTCATCAATTTACATAAGACAAGGGTGAATTAAATTTTAAATCGATATACTTTCCTTTTCGTTTTATTTTTTACTCATCAAACTCTTCGGATAGGGCTTTTTGATGTCAGTTTTCGACAGTAAATAATCTATCGAAACATTGTAAAAATCGGCCAATTCACTTATATAATTAATCGGGATCAATCTTTTACCAATTTCATATTCACTATATTGTTGTTGTTTGATTTTCAAATGTTTTGCTATGTCCTTTTGAAGGTAATCTCTATCTTCACGAATTTCTTTTAGTCTATCTATGTTCATTATGGTCACCTACAACTATTTTTACATACAAAATTGCTTTCGTGTTGTTGGTACAAAATATTGTTTGTAGCAAATTTTATTTTTTACATAATACTATTTTTATAGATAAATAGGTGAATTTATGGTACAAAATGTCATTTTGGAATGTTTTTTAGTATAGAGAATCTTGAATTTTTTAAAAAAGATGTTTTGATTGATCGTACAATCAATTTTTAACTTTGATTATTTGGCGAAAGTTTATTTTTTTGCTATGAAAAAATATATCTTTTTTGATAGGTTCGATCGATAGTACATAGTCTTCTAAAATTTGAATTTTTTCATTTTCAACATAAGTTACTCGAACTTTGGAATGAGTATAAAAAGAAGATTTCAACAATTCTTCGTATTCCTCGATCTCTTCAATAGAAAGATTTGGTAAAGGAACAGCGCTTTTTAAATTCAAAAGTTCACTGTTTGGAACTACTGCATTGAATGGTCTCCATTTTTTCATTCCTCGATCGTTCACTCACGATGACCCCCTCTTTTTTTGTTGCGTTCGATCATCGTAGAGTCTTTTAGTAAATTTGATGCCTTTATGATCGAATTTTTGCCAAATTTATTCTTTATTTCGTCGACCGTGTTATTTATACTTTTCTTTTTTATCCTTTCGTCGTACGATTCGAATAAATTCAGTTGTTCGATATTATTATGCTCCAATCCACTCAAACTTATACTCACTTTGCGAATGGGGTAATCTTCGTAAAATTTTTGAAAAATGTTGTTACATACAGCCAAGATCGTTTCTAGATCGTCGGTGGAAGCAGGTATTTTTCTAGAGTGATAAAATCCTCCTCCATAAGCTTTCGAGTAGCCGATTCCGAAGCCGATCACTCGACATTTTTTCTTGTTTCTGCGCAATCGGCCGGTCAGAACCTCGACCATTTCTCGTATGATGATGCCGATGTTGTCAAAGGTATAATCTTTAAAAAGAACTTGACTGTGGCCGTAAGATTTATCTTTCGGATCGGTATTGTAGTCTCCAATGCGAGCTAAGTCGATTCCATTAGCGTGGTTCCACATTTCTTCTCCAATGATGCCGAATTTACTTTTCAGTTTTTTCTTGTCGTAATTGGCTAGATCACCGATCGTGAGTATGCCCATGTCGTTCAGATTTTTTTGCATACGGCGTCCTATTCCCCAAAAATCCGAAAGGGGAGAAATTGGCCAAAATTTTTGTGGGATATCTTCGTAATTCCACTTTGCAATATTATCTTTGGAATGTTTGGCTTCTATATCCATGGCAATTTTGGCAATGAGCATATTGGGGCCTATACCTGCTGTACTTATGAGTCCTGTTTTGTCAGCTATCGTCTTCATGATCTTTTGGGCTAGTTCATAATCGGTCATATTGTACATTTTCAAATAGTCGGTCACATCGAGAAAACATTCGTCGATCGAATATATATGTAAGTCATCTGGACTCACAAAACTTTTATAAATATCGACAACTTTTTGACTGTATTCTACATATTTTCCCATGCGGGGAGGAACTGTTCGATACTTTATATTCGATGGAATTTCGTATATTCTAGTTCGCGATCCTACACCTAATGATTTCATATAGGGCGTGACCGCCAAAGTCATCGCTCCATTTCGACCAGGTTCGGCGACCACCAAAGGGGTACTGAAGGGATCTAAATTTCGTTCGACACATTCTACTGTCGCGAAAAAGGATTTCATATCGATTACTATTATATTGCGTCGTGGCAAATTGTCGTATAAACTCAATGAAATCATCTCCTTTTTGTTCAATATTATTATATATTTTTATGTTGAATTTATCAATCGAGTAAAGAAAAATATAAGTGGGTGACCTTAAAATGAGAATATGCTTGTCTTGTTTCATTTTGGCTGCTTATTATTTGTGATTATCTTTCTTTTATGTTATCATATTACCTAGAGGTGATGGTAAATGATGTATGCTGAAGTATTGATCGAATATAAAGTCAAAAGTCTTGATAGAAGTTTTACATACATCGTTCCAGAACACTTAAAAAACGTAATCAAAGTCGGTATGAAAGTAAGTGTTCCTTTTGGACAAGGAGACTCTTTGATAAACGGATTTGTAACCAACATCAAATACGAGGGGAACTTTGGAAATTTGAAATCGATCAAAGATATCACCGACGAAGAATTAGTATTAAATGAAGAATTGATGGAGCTCGGCAAATTCGTTCGCGATGAAACATTGTGTACTTTGATAAGTGCCTATCAAACTATGTTGCCGTCTAGTCTCAAAATCAAAACGATCAAAAGCGACTTCAACAAATACGAAACGTATATAAAGTTGAAAGTACCAAAAGAATTCGTTCGTTCTCTCGTCGAGGAAATCAAAGGAAAAAAACAAATAGAGATATTGAATGAACTTTTAGAAAAAGAAAAGTTATCGAAGAAGGATTATAGTCCTTCGGCAATCAAATCTTTGTTACAAAGAGGAATAATTGAAGAAGAGAAAGTCTCGACGTATCGAATCGACAAAGAGGAGGCGAAAGAAAGACGTCAAGTAACTTTGACCGAAGATCAAAGGCGAGTGTACGATGAGATAGTTGCTTCAGGTGCAGGAGCAAATACGTTTTTACTGCACGGGGTGACTGGCAGTGGTAAAACCGAAGTTTATATGCATCTGATCGAACACGTAAGATCGTGTGGTAAAAGTGCCATAATGCTCGTACCTGAGATAACTTTGAGTATGCAAATAGTCGACAACTTTTATAGACGGTTCGGATCCGATGTGGCTATCTTACATAGCGCTTTGAGTCAAGGAGAAAAATACGACGAATATTTGAAAATTTTGAGGGGAGATGCTCACATAGTGGTAGGCACGAGAAGTGCCATATTTGCTCCTATCAAAAAGTTGGGGATAATCATCATCGATGAAGAACATAGTGAATCGTATAAGCAGGACAATAGTCCTCGTTATAATGCTATCGATGTTGCCAAATGGAGAAGCAATTACAATGGTATCCCAGTCGTATTGGGAAGTGCAACTCCGACTTTTGAATCGTATGCCCGCGCGTTGAAAGGCGTCTATAAATTGTTGTCCCTTCCTAAACGTGTCAACGATGCATCACTACCTCACATTGTCGTTGTCGATATGGCAAAAGAAGCAAAAAAACGCAATTCGGTATTGAGTTCGCATTTGAAAAACGTTTTACAAGATCGATTGGATAAGAGAGAACAAAGTATATTATTATTGAATAGGAGAGGCTTTGGAACTTTGGTCATGTGTTCATCTTGTGGTTATACGTTCAAGTGTCCAAATTGTGATATTACACTCACTTATCACAAAAGTTCGAATGCCCTTCGATGTCATTATTGTGGGTACTTCATCAAAAAGCCCAATATTTGTCCTGACTGTAAGAGCGATGCGATAAACGATTCGGGAGTAGGTACGGAGAGGTTAGAAAGCGAATTACAAGAAATGTATCCGACGGCTAGGATAGTCAGAATGGACGCGGACACGACTTCGAAGAAGGGCAGTCATGAGAGAATAATCGCCGACTTCAAAGAAGAAAAATACGATATTCTCTTGGGTACCCAAATGATAAGTAAGGGACTAGATTTTCCAAAAGTTACGTGCGTAGGAGTAGTAAGTGCCGACGCTTCTTTGAATATTCCGGATTTTAGAAGCAACGAGAGAACATATGCTCTTTTGAATCAAGTAGCAGGTCGTGCTGGAAGAAGCGGTTTAGAGAGCGAAGTGATCATTCAAACTTACAATCCCGATCATTTCACTATCAAAATGGTCGAAATGGGCTCGTTTTTAAAAAATTATCAATACGAGATGGCTGTTCGAAAGAAACTCAAATATCCACCTTATTATTACCTCGTTGGCATAAAAGTGTGCAGTCGAGTTTACGAAGATGCGAGTTTAGAAGCGACGAAAGTGTACAATCACTTGAAGAGTTCGGTTGAACCGGAGACGATGATTTTAGGTCCCTCAACTGCAGGTGTTTTTAGAATAAATAACGTTTATAGATTTCAACTCGTCGTCAAATATAGACACGACGCGAAATTGAAAGGTGCCCTCAAAGAAGCAGATGAGATGTACATAAATCACAAAACGGTTTATTTGGAAGTGGATATGAATCCATATTATATTTAAAAGGAGCAGTGTATGAATTTAAATGAATTAGAAATGCAATTAGAAAATGAGCGATTGAAAAGTACGATCGATATCATAGGTGAACTTATAAAAAGTAAAAATATCGACATCGACGAATATAAAAGTGACATAATCAAGAGAAAGAAATTTTTGTGGGAACAAAAAAACGAATTTTATGATGGCGATTTGCAGTCGGCCATGAACGATGAGGATTTCAGTGTCGATCTGATAAATAAAGATATCGTCAAAGTTTACAAGTTACATCGCAGTAAAGAAAATCCGTATTTCTGTAGAGTAGACTTCGAACACGAGAGCGAGGTAGAGTCATATTATATCGGTTTGACAGGAGTAGATAAGGACTTTTCACCGGTAGTTTACGATTGGCGTACACCGGTCGCGAACCTATATTACAACTACGGGTTGGGTGAGTCTTCGTACGATACTCCTGCAGGAGTGATCGAAGGTAAGACTTTATTGAAAAGACAATTCGAGATCAAGATGGGAAAACTTGTGAATGCATACGATTCGTCAGTAGATTCTAGAGATGAACTTTTGGAAAGTGTACTTGCTCATAACACGACAGAGCAGATGAAAAATATCGTAAGAACGATTCAAAAAGAACAAAATGAAATAATTCGCTACGGGGGATCTTCTACTTTGGTCGTCGAAGGAGTGGCAGGTTCAGGAAAAACTAGTGTCGCGCTTCATCGAGTTGCATACTTGCTTTATAATCAAAAAGGTTTGACGAACAACAACGTGTTGATTTTGTCGCCGAACGAGGTCTTTTCGAATTACATTTCCAATGTACTACCCGAATTAGGAGAAGAGAATGTCATGTCGACGACTTTCGACGATTTTGCTTCGAACTATATAAAAGGAGTCAAAGTAGAATCCATTACCGATTTCATCGAAAGACATTACGAGATGAAATCTGCAAAAAAAGATAAGGACGACCAAAAAAGCGAAACGAATGTACGTTATCGCGATCGATTGGACAATTTTTTGGAAGAATACTACGAGTCATTACATTTTACTAAGAAGATAGGCCTCAAAACCAATTTTGTGTCGAGTGCCGAGCTTCAAAAGATCAAAGATGGCGTTCCAAAGAAATTGTCTATCAACGATAGATTCAATTATATTGCCGAGAAACTGTGTCTACAATTCGGAATAGAAGAAATCAAAAATGCTCCTAAATTGAAAAATACGATCATGAATATATTGGGTGTAGAAAAAAAACCTATAAAGTTGTATGAAATGTTCGGTGGCAAAAAAATAGAAGGTACAGTCTTATACGAAGATATTTTCGCCATTCTTTATTTGTTTTTCGAAGTATGGGGATATCCATCATTCAATCATATAGAAGTCGTCGTTGTCGACGAGGCACAGGACTATTCTATGTGGCAGTTCGAATTTTTGAGAAAGATATTCAACAGGGCAGTTTTTACTATCTTAGGTGACAAAAATCAACGAGTGAATCCGTATATAAAATACGATTCGATGGAAGAAATATGTGATGTTTTCAAAAATTCAAAATACAAGAAACTTTTCAACACTTATAGATCGAGCAAAGAAATAATCGAATACTCGAATGCAATCTTGGGTATCGACGGGATAAAATCGATAAGACCATCAAATGGCTTGAGTGTGAACGTTCGTGAAAGCGACGACTTGGCTCGCGACATCGGATTCGAAGTGGATCGATTCAGAGATTTGGGATTTGAGAGAATCGCGGTGGTCACAAAAACTGGTGCCGAGGCTCGAGAACTCAAGATGAAGATAGCCGATGAATCTATCGAGTTCATCCCGGTTTACTTGGCAAAAGGCTTGGAGTACGACGCGGTAATAGTTGCAAGTGAGAAAGGTAAAAGTTTTTCGCGAGATGAAGCAAATTTACTTTATGTCGCGGCAACGAGAGCTTTGCATGCGCTGAGTGTCTTCAATCAATAAAATTGATAAAAAAACATATGGCGATCTTTTCATTAGATAACGACGAGCGAGGTGGCCGCGGCAGGTAGTATGTCTAGGAATGTTAACTATTCATTTTATTTAAAGAAAAAAAGTAATTATTATACGATGACTACTTGGTATTTTCATCCAGGCCGAAGTGGAACTATCATGTATTATGTAAGCAGCAACGGTGCTCTGAGGTACGGTCAGGTGACATCTTCGTTTTATATAGCACCAGTCATAAATTTGAAAACTACCTATACGAATGCGATGAGAGGTAATGGTACTGCTAGCAATCCTTATCGTGAAGCGTAAAAAACTTTTAAGAAAGAATGTCGAAAGAGTATGAGATCGTACTCTTTTTTGTTATCATATTCGGGGTGAATGATGATGAATATAGTTTATAGAAAGGACACTTTGTATGTATATGTAGTAGATGAAATAGACTGCGATTTGATCGAAAAAATGGAACGACAAATCGGGAAAATTTTGGAACGCTATAAAATAGATAATCTGGTGTTGGATGTAAAAGAGAAAAACAATGAACTCATCGAAC
The DNA here is from genome assembly GCA_948433885.1 of uncultured bacterium. GTDB lineage: Bacteria > Bacillota_I > Bacilli_A > RF39 > UBA660 > RUG11867. The sequence goes on from CAOJEC010000020.1 coordinate 15,714, forward strand.
AATTTTGTCGTAAACACAATGTCAAATATCGGAAGAAGATCTTGGTTCGATGAAGTAGTATACACTTTGAAAAGTTTTTTAGAAATATTTAGCAAAATTGGTTGACAAGTGCTAACAACTGTCATATAATCGTATTAGCACTGAAAGATTATAAGTGCTAAGCGAGGTCGAACGATGAACGAAAGACAAAAAATATTATTAAAAGAAATTGTAGAGTCTTACATCAAAGATGCTCATCCTGTCGGGTCTAAAGCATTGGTTCAAAAATTGAAATGTTCTAGTGCTACGATTCGCAATGAGATGAGTGCTTTAGAAGAGATGGGATATTTGGAAAAAACTCATACTTCCAGTGGACGTGTTCCTTCAGAAGAAGGGTACAAGTATTATGTCGATAATATCATGAAACCTAAAGAATTGAATGGAGAGGAGATGCTCAAACTACAGACTATCTTTTCTAACAACAATTTGGTGTTGTCGGATGCCATCAGGGAGTGTATGGCCATCATAAGTGAAATTACCAATTATACGAGTATCGTACTCGGTAAAGATTCGGAATACAATACATTGAAACAACTCAATATCATTCCGATCGACGACAAAAAAGTAGTTGCACTATTGGTTGCGAGCAATGGACATGTCGAAAACAAACAAGTCTTAATACCCGAAGATGTCGATGTCAAGGAAGTCGTCAAGGTTTCCGAAATAATCAACAAGCAATTGATAGGTACTCCGATTGGAGAAGTCCCTTCCAAATTGGAATTCGAAATCAAGCCTCGCATAGCGGTTATAATCAAGGAATATGAAAGTGTGTATAGTATGTTCCAAAACGTATTCAACGACTTCGCCGAAAGAAACGGAAACGTGTTCTTCGGAGGTCGAGTGAATATGCTAAAACAGCCCGAATTTGACGAAGTAGATAAAGTCAAAAATATCATGGAAAAACTCGAAGATTACGAAGTGGTCAAGAGAATCGAATCGAACGATGAGGGTGTGAACATATACATCGGTGAAGAGAGCGAGTTCGACAAAGATGTGACGGTCGTCAAGACTAGTTACAAAGCGAATGGTGAAGAAGGAACGTTGGCCATCATAGGACCGACGCGTATGGAATACGATAAAGTAGTGACCCTTCTCGAGTTCTTGAAAAGCCAAATAGAAAGGTGATATCTAGTGCCAGACAAAAATGAAGAAGTCGTCAAAACGACAAAGCACGAAGAAAAGAAAAACAAAAAGGGGAATAAGGAAGTAGAAGAGTTGAAAGCTCAAGTAGCGGAGCTCACTGATAAGTGTGCACGTGCTCAGGCGGAAGTTATAAACTTCAAAAAAAGAAAAGAAGAAGAGACGTCATTGAGGCTCAAATATTGCAATGAGGAATTGCTTCTCAAGTTCGTAGGAGTATGTGATAATTTCGAACGTGCCATCAAGATGGACGATCAAGATTTGACGGATGAAGTAAGCAAGTTCTTGGAAGGCTTCAAAATGATGTATGCAAACATGCTCGAAATTTTGAGAAGTTGCGAAGTCGTCGAGATCGAATGTTTAGGCAAAGAGTTCGATCCTAAAGTGATGGAAGCGATTTTAGTTGAACATTATGACGATAAGGAACCTCATTCAGTTGTAGAAGTTCTTCAAAAGGGTTACATGTATAAAGATAAACTTTTGAGATCTGCTATGGTCAAAATAAACGATTAATTTAGATAAAGGAAAGGTGAAGATATTATGAGTAAAATAATAGGAATAGATTTGGGTACGACAAATTCTTGCGTATCTATTTTGGAGGGTGGCGAACCTCATGTAATCGTCAATCCGGAAGGAGCTAGAACGACACCATCGGTCGTGATGATCAAAAATGGAGAAGAGACAGTCGGTGAAGTTGCTAAACGTGGTGCGATTTCCAATCCAAATAACACAATCTACTCTATAAAGAGAAAGATGGGAACTAAGGAGAAGACGGAAGTCGATGGAAAATCTTATACTCCTGAAGAGATAAGTGCAAAGATTTTGATGAAATTGAAAAGCGATGCAGAAAGTTATTTGGGTGAAAAAGTATCTAAGGCTGTAATAACAGTGCCTGCTTACTTCAATGATGCTCAAAGACAAGCTACTAAAAATGCCGGAAAGATTGCCGGTCTCGAAGTGGAACGTATCATAAACGAACCTACCGCGGCTGCTTTGGCATACGGAATCGACAAGCAAGATAAGACACAAACGATCTTGGTTTACGACTTGGGAGGAGGTACGTTCGACGTTTCTATCCTCGAGCTCGGAGATGGTGTATTCGAAGTTAAATCTACTAGTGGTAATAACAATTTGGGTGGAGATGATTTCGATGACGCAATAATTTCTCATTTAGTCGATACATTCAAGAAAGAAAACGGTGTCGATCTATCTAAAGATAAAATGGCAATGCAAAGACTCAAAGATGCTGCCGAGAAGGCGAAGAAGGATCTTTCAGGTATGACTACAGCGCACGTAAGTTTACCGTTCATTTCTCAAGGAAACGATGGCCCTTTGCACTTGGAACTCGACTTGACTCGTGCTAAATTCGAAGATCTATGTCATGATCTATTCGAATCTACTCGCGAACCAGTTAGAAAAGCCTTGAAAGATGCCAAGCTTAATACCAAAGATATCGATCAAGTCGTCTTGGTAGGTGGATCTACACGTATTCCATATATTCAAGATTTGGTCAAAAACGAACTCGGAAAAGAACCTAATAAAAGTGTCAACCCAGATGAAGTTGTCGCTATGGGTGCTGCTATTCAAGGTGGTGTGTTGACCGGTGAAGTAGACGATTTGGTGTTGTTGGATGTCACGCCTTTGTCATTGGGTATCGAAACGATGGGTAATGTCATGACTACACTCATACCTAGAAATACGACTATCCCAGCAAGTAAGAGTCAAGTTTTCTCTACTGCTGTAGATAATCAACCTGCCGTAGATATTCATGTTTTACAAGGTGAACGTCCGATGGCTTCCGATAATAAGACTTTGGGTAACTTCCAATTGGGAAATATTTTACCTGCACGTCGCGGAGTACCACAAATTGAAGTCACTTTCGATATCGACGCAAATGGTATCGTAAATGTTAAGGCGAAAGATTTGGGAACTAATAAAGAACAATCGATAACTATAACTTCTAATACGAATTTGACGGATGAAGAAGTCGAAAAGATGATGAAAGAGGCAGAAGCGAACAAAGCCGATGATGAAAAACGCAAGGCCGAAGCTGAAACTAAAAATGAAGCCGATCAAATGGTCTTCCAAGCAGAACGTTCTATCGACGACTTAAAAGATAAAATAAGCGATGCCGAGAAAAGCGAACTAGAAGGTCTAATAAAAGATACGAAAGACGCTATCGAGAAAAATAACATGGATGACATCAAAGCTAAGAAAGATGTTTTACAAGAAAAATTGATCGCCATATCTTCTAGAGTATATGAAGAAGCATCGAAGAATGCTCAAGCAGCACAAGATGCTGGAAATGCAGACGCTGCAAGTGACGCTTCTAAAGACGATGTAAAAGAAGCAAATTACGAAGAAAAATAATAGATTGTTGAGATAAGTTCTAGGAAACTAGAACTTTCATCGGGTTATAGAAGGGAAATATATGGAAAATACACGAGGCAGTTTCAGCGACGATTTGAAATGGAATACGAATGATTTATATCGTTCTAGAGATGATTTCGAAAGAGATTATGCTTTAGTCGAAAAGAAAATAAAGGAATATGAAAAATTCAAAGGACACGTGTTAGACGATGCGGCAACATTACTAGAAATGTTGGACTTAGATGAAGAAATATGTATGATGTTAGATAGAATCTACATTTATGCACATACTTTGAACGATCAAGACACGAGAAATACGGAATGTCAGACTTTATACGATAGGGCAGTTAGATTATACGAGAAAGTTGGAGAGGCATCTTCTTATATCGTACCCGAACTTATCAAGAAAGACTATTCGGTCGTCGAAGAGTTCATAGGCGAGGAAGAAAAATTGAAACATTATGAACTCGTTTTAAAGAACATTTTTAGAAAGAAGAAGTATGTTCTTTCCGATATTGAAGAGCAGTTGATTTCCAATTTGGCAAGTGTTTTTTCAGTTCCCGATGACGTCTATTCTTTGTTGAGTGATGCCGACATGAAGTTCGGAAAAGTCAGGGATGAAAATGGCGAAGAGATAGAACTGAATGAGCAAACTTATCATCGTCTCATCATGAGTTTCGATAGGGAAACTAGACGTGAGGCATTTCAAAGATTGTACGAAGTATATGGTAAGTTCAAAAACACTTTTGCAAAGTTGCTCGCAAGTGAAGTCAACGTGAACAATAAAATTGCCAAGATTCGAGGTTATAATAGTGCTCTCGAGGCATCTTTGTATGGTAACGATGTTCCTAAGAGTATCATCGACAATTTGATTGCTACAGTTAAAAAGAATGTGGCCCCATTGTCAAAATATTGGTCTTTGAAACGACGTCTTTTAGGAGTGGAGGAATTGCATTTATACGATACACTTGCTCCTACGAATAAGGAATCGAACAAAAAGTACACTTTTGAAGAAGCAAAAGAGACGATTTTGGAGACTGTAGAATTATTAGGAGAAGATTATACAGCAGGGACAAAGAGAGCTTTCGAAGAGGGTTGGATCGATTCTGTTTCCAATGACGGTAAACGAGGAGGAGCCTATTGTACGGCTTGTTATGGTGTGCATCCATATGTACTTTTGTCTTTCGACGGTACGTTAAGTAGTGTGTCGACATTGATTCACGAACTAGGTCACGCGATGCATTATCATTATGCAATGAGCAATCAATCTTTCCAAGATTTCGATTATTCTATATTCGTCGCCGAAGTGGCTAGTCAAGTAAACCAAATATTGTTGACGATGAAACTTGTCGAAAAGTCCTGCGATGCTCAAGAGAAAGTATATCTTTTGAACGAGTTAGCTACCGATTTTAAGTCTAGTATTTATCGTCAGACGATGTTTGCCGATTATGAAGTTAGTATACACGAAATGGCCGAGAAAGGCGAAGTTTTGACTCACGAAGTATTGGAAGACTTGTATTTCAAATTGAACAAAGAGTACAACGGAGAAAACATCGTCGTCGACGAAGAGATACGATACGAATGGGAGAGAATACCGCATTTTTACATGAATTTTTATGTTTATCAGTATGCGACGGCTTATGCAGCTTCGATCATCATCGCCAAAAATTTGTTGGCTCATAAATCCGGTGCTTTGGAATCGTATTTGGAATTTTTAAAATTAGGTAAAACGAAGACTCCTGTCGAATCTTTGAAGGTGGCAGGCGTCGATATGGAAAGCGAAAAAACTTTAGAAGAGGCTTTCGAATATTTTGACGACATAGTTCGTCAGTTAGAAGAAAATATGAGGTGTTAAGTGTGGCAAAAAAAGATTATTATGAAGTCTTAGGCGTCGATAAAAGTGCGAGCGATGCCGAGATCAAAAGTGCTTATAGAAAATTGGCCAAGAAGTACCATCCCGATGTTTCGAAGGAAGAAAATGCAGCTGAGAAGTTTAAAGAAATAGGCGAAGCATATTCGGTGCTGGGAGACGAACAAAAAAGAAAGACTTACGATCAATTCGGAAGTGCTGCTTTCGAAAATGGCGGAGGTGGAGCCGGCGGATTCGAAGGGTTCGGTGGCTTCGGAGGTTTCCAAGGGGCCGATGTCGATTTGAATGATATATTTTCCGACTTTTTAGGAGGATTCGGTTTCGGAGGTGGAGGACGCAGTAGAAATAGGGCTCGCAAGGGCGATGATTTATTGATACGTGTCGAACTCGATTTTATGGATGCAATAAACGGTTGCAAACAAGATATAAAATTGACTGTGAATGAAGACTGTCCTGAATGTCATGGAGTGGGTGGACACGACGCCAAAACATGTCCTACTTGTTCGGGCCGCGGACGAGTTGTGACTCAATCGAGAACTATTTTGGGAGTGATGCAGACGGAAAGTGAATGTCCTACTTGTAACGGAAGTGGAAAAACTTTCGAATCGGTTTGTTCAAAATGTCGAGGTAAAAAGCAAATAAAAGTAGAAAAGACTTTGGAGGTATCGATTCCTGCCGGAGTAGATAATGGCGATCGTATTCGCATATCGGGCAAAGGCGGAGCCGGAATCAACGGGGGGCCTAATGGGGATGTTTACTTGGAATTCATCGTTAGGCCTCATGCTATATTCGAACGAGATGGCAATGATATCATTTTGACTTTGCCGCTCACTGTCACGGAAGCAGTGTTAGGATGTAAAAAAGAAATTCCGACTATTTTGGGAAACGTCGTTTTGGATGTATCGAGTGGAACTCAACCGGGAGATCGTCTTAAATTGCGTGGAAAAGGAATTCCTGGAACAAATGCTTTCAATAAAGGCGATATGTATGTTATAATAGATGTGGTGATACCTACTAAGTTGGATAGAAAGCAAAAAGAATTGTTTAAAGACTTGGATGCGACTAAATTTTCTAACGATGGGTATAAAAAAATAGAGAAGTATTTGTAAAGGATGGCCGTATGAAAAAAGAGCAGATGTTGATCGCATTATCGAATTATGAAAGGAGTTTTCTTTCGATGTCGAAACAGGAAGGGATGTGGGACAAAAGAATTAGAACCCTTTTTGAGCGAATTTCTTATGCTCTAAATTTTTTCCTAACTAAAAAAGATGAATTTGAGGACTATGAATTGTACAGTTTTTTAAATGGTGTGTGTATACCTGTTGGCAATTTGAGAAACGGAGATGTGCCGTTAGAAGAACGTGATAGGACTGTAGAAATTGCCGAATATTTATTGTCAGGACACGAACAAGGATTGATGATGGTTCATGGATTCCAAACTCGAACGACTTCACAAAATGAAGTAATCGAAGTCGATAAAGTTCAACTGAGTGCATCTTCTTTAAAGAGACCTGAACCTGCAAAAAACGTAGGTATTTATGAAGATTTTAAAAGAAGTGCAATCGAATCTTATACTATACAAGATGTGTCGGAAAGATTGTCCGTCGCAGTAGACGATTTGGCGAGGGATTACATGCTAAATAGGGCTCGTCTGGATACATGCGGTTGGTCAAGTGAAGATGCTCTATATGATCGAATATGTGATTGGAGTGGTCGTGCTAAAGCGCATTTGGAACAAACAATATCGGCTGGGTCTACGTCGGAATATTATAAGAAAATGGGCTTCAATGTTGCCAATTTGGCTTATGCTATGTCTATGCTTCTAAGTTCTACCGACGAATTTACTTTAAAAAAACGTTCTAAAGAATTAGAAAATATGCTCGGTCAGATGGATCAATTTTATGGTCAAATAGCCAAGACTATGTGATCAATAATTCACGAAAAATTGGATGATTTTTGTATCATCTTTTTTTATTTTGTGTTATAATTATCTTATTGGGACTCTATTCGGGAGGTGAAGGTCATGCAGTTGGTAGAATGTTTCGACGAGTATAAAATTTTGGATTTGGCCGATGGACAAAAATTGGAAAGTTGGAATGGTGTCACACTATGTAGACCGGATCCCGAAGTCATATGGCCAAGCAAAAAAAGAGATTCTTGGAAATTCGATGCCGAGTACCTTCGCAGTTCTAAGGGTGGAGGACATTGGAATAAACTTTCTAACGTTCCTGATTCTTGGCAAGTACATTATAAAAATTTAACTTTCAATGTAAAACTTATGGGGTTTAAGCATACAGGCCTTTTCCCTGAACAAGCATCGAATTGGGATATAATCATCGATCGCATAGAAAAGAGCAAAAGAGAAATCAAAGTTTTGAATTTATTCGCTTATACGGGTGGGGCAAGTGTGGCAGCCTTGTCAGCAGGAGCAAGTGTCGTTCATGTCGATTCATCCCGTGGTATGGTCGACTGGGCAAAAGAAAATGTCAAATCTTCCGGTTTGGAAGATAGACCTATTCGGTTTATAGTCGATGACGTGAAAAAGTTCGTCAAAAGAGAAATTCGACGAGGAAATAAATACGATGTTATCATAATGGATCCTCCAAGTTTTGGACGTGGTTCGAGTGGTGAAGTTTGGAATATCGATGTAGATCTTTACGATCTCGTCGATGAAGCATCGCAATTGTTATCCGACGATCCATTATTGTTTTTGATCAATTCATATACGACTGGGTTGTCTATGAGTGTTCTAGAGAACATTTTGAAATTGACTGTCAATAAGAACCGCGATGGTCAAATAATCAAAGATGAATTAGGCATAAAAGTCGAGAACGAAAATATAGTATTACCATGTGGTATATTTGCTAGGTGGGAACCTAAAAATTAGAATTTTTCTTAAAGGAGTTTTTATGGGGAATAGTATTAAGAGTAAATTATATGAGAACGTTACTGCACTGATGGACGATGTAGATAGCTTGCGAATACAAGGAAATGCAGTTTCACTTTTCGATCGAACAACTGAAATAGGCAATGTAGCAATTCTTTATTTCGATTTGTTAGATGCACAGGAATTGGAGTTAGTGGCATCTGTCATCAATTTAGCTAGAATTCAAATCGATGGTCTTAAGATGGGATCAGTTGCACCAAATATCGATGATTTAGCTAAAATTGTCGATGATATTGAAGATTTATATATTAGTAAAGGATTCTTATTCGATAAAACAAAAGAAAAAAGCATGAGTGTTGCTTAATTTTAAATCTCAGATTGGTTTCTTTTCTCGATAAAAATTTCTATTATTTATAATAGAAAAACGAAGGTATTGACTACAAGTGATACTTATAATATAATTGATTTGTCCTTTAAAAGGAAAATCGATTTTCATGCTGGAATGGCTCAATTGGTAGAGCAGCTGAATCGTAATCAGCAGGTTGGGGGTTCGATTCCCTCTTCTAGCACCATAGGGAAATTAGTCGAACTAATTCGACTTTCAAAATATAAAGGTTAATTTCGGTTAATCTTTTTTGTTTGTTTTGAAAGGAGTTTGATTAATTATGCAAATAATAAAAGAAAAACTAGATATTGATGAAACACTAAATAAGAAAATACAGAATATATTGAAGTTTCTAAATATCAAGGAAAAAATACAAAAGGGAAATATAATTAATATTTCTAAAACAAATCTTGCTTACATTGAACCTCATAAGTTAGTAATTAATAATATTACTTATCTATTCTTTAATGAATGTGAGAATGTTTATATTAATACTTTAGAGGAATCAATATCTTTAAATGAGTTTGAAAATTACATTAAAACACATAAAAACTAGACCTATTGACAAATGAAAAATAAATGATAGAATATGAAATCAATAAATGAATGCAGTATCTCATTTATTAGATTGGTGGGATTCTATGCATAGATTACATAATAAGAAATTAAATATTTATTTTGAGGAGTCAAAGGTATTAGTTTGAGCTAGTATTTTTGACTCTCTTTTTAGTGAAAAAGGAGTTGATAAAATATGAAGAAAAATGCAGCAATTTATTGTAGAGTTAGTACAGAAGACCAAGCAAGAGAAGGTTATTCACTAGGAGAACAATTAGAAAAATTAAAAGATTTATGTAAGTTTAGAGATTATAATATTTACAATGTTTATGAAGATGCAGGAATAAGTGCTAAAGATATGGAACATAGACCACAATTTCAAAAGATGTTAGAAGATGTTAAAAGTCATAATGTTAATGTAATAGTTGCTTATAAATTAGATAGATTAACAAGAAGTGTTAGAGATTTGGAAGTTTTGATTACAGAGTTAGAAAAACATGGTTGTAGTTTAGAATGTGCTATGGATGATATTAATACTTCTACTGCTAATGGAAGATTCTTTGTAAGAATGTTAACAGTTTTATCACAACTAGAAATAGAAAGAGTATCAGAAAGAACAAAGTTTGGAATGGTAGGAGCAATTAAAGATGGACACATTCCAGTCAGAAAGACTTTAGGATTTATGAGAGATAATAAGAAATTAATCATTAATCCAGCAGAAAGTGAAATAGTAGAAAGAATATTTGATTTATATTTAAAAGGAAATAGTTATCAAAAGATTGCCAATATCTTTAATGAAGAAAAGGTATTAAATAAAAAATGGTATGATACAACAATACAAAAGATACTTGCTAATCCACTTTATAAAGGAGATTTTATAAGTGGTAATAGAACAGGTACACCTGTACTTTATGAAAATGTAGTTGAGCCAATTATTAGTAAAAAGTTATGGGAAGATTGCCAAGAACAATCAAAAAAGAATACTAGAAATTATACTAGAAGAAATGATTATATATTTTTTCAAAAAATTATATGCCCACATTGTAAAAGAGTTATGGCTTGTAAAGCACCCGGTGGAAGTAAAAAGAAATATATTTATTATCAATGCAACGATTGTAAGACCTATATTAGAGAAGATCAACTAATAGAGTTATTAATAGAACAAATTACAACTATTATTGAATACGATATCACTGTCAGACAATTCTTTGCTCCACTATTAAAACATAAAGTAGAAAATACAAATGAATTGTTATCTAAAGAAATAAACACTTTAAAAGATAAAATAACAAGATTAAAAGAAGCATATCTAAATAAAATAATTGATATGGAAGAATATAAACAAGATAAAGAATATTTAGAAACAAGAATTAAAGATATCGAGTTAAATCAAAAAGAAGAACAAGAGTTAGAACAATATAATTTTACTTTTGAAGATATAATGCTTAAAAGAGATTTAGAAAGTATTAAATGTTTAATTAATCCATTGTACCAAATTTCTGACGAAAAGTCTTTAGTTATAAAAAAAATTATTGAAAAA
>CAOJEC010000021.1 GCA_948433885.1 uncultured bacterium
AAATTTTTCCGCTTATGTTTATGAAAATTTAGGACATTTTCAAAAACTATTGACATGGTTTTAAGTCTCTTTTTGTGTCGGACGGTGTTTCATGGAAAGAAAAAGATTTTAAAAAAAGAAACTACTTTTTTAGTAATTCTTCTTTATGCTTTATAAACTTCGAAGTAATCTATACCGTATTCTTCATGTATGCTTTCCGTTCCCATGACGACGACGCGGTTATCTTTCAAACCCAATTTTTCTAGAAGTTCATTTACAGTATATCCTTCATCTTCGATATGTTCGATGTCTATCTCTAAAAATGCTCCTATTGCAGGGAATTTATCGATATCGAAATCTATTTTTCCGAGTTCGAACGATATGCGATGTTGAGTCACTTTGCTGATAGGATCCAATCCCATCTCGTGGAAGAAATCCATCGTCTCTTTGAGTCTACTAGTTTTGAATTTGATAGCTTCTTTTATATTCGGATCGCTTTGGTGGATGTGCATTGTGACTTTTATGCTACCCTCATCCGTCACTCTTATGAGTTTATCACAATCTTTCATATATTTTCTTTCCTTAGTGTCCAATGCAAATATTGTACGCTCGTCGTCATAGACTTTCTTAGCTCCTATACTTTCCAACTTGGATGCCAAATCGTCGACATCGACGTCCAATACTTTTATCTCGTGTTCTTTATATTCTGACATATTATTTCCTTCTTTCTTGTTAGCTGTTATGCTCAATTTCTTTAACGTCTTTGATTGATAATAATTATTACTATGCTATCCTTTTTTCTACTTCTTCTCTAAATTCAGGATATACTTCTAAAAGATCGTCTATTGCTCCCGTGAGTCCTTGTTTTTCGAATCTTATATATTTATCTATTAAATCCGAGTTGTCGAGAGGAACATTTTTGGGCCTATCGGGATATCTATATATTTTCAAGGATCCTTCTTTTTCTTTTTGTTCGAGAGCGTCTAAAATGTTCGGTATATGAGTTATACTGAGGGGCTCGATGCTCGTCTCAAATGAAATCACTTCCTTCGACCAAAGATAGTCATAATGAGAAAATGTTGAGCCGTCCAGTTCGTACAAATATCCTTCCTTATCGTATATTTGTTTCAAAACGCCCGGCCTTCTCTCGATCAATTCTAAATTATCATCATTGCTCGCGATCATCGTGTCCAAATCGCCTTTTCCTTTACCCATAAATAAAAGTGCGACTGTTTCATAAGGTGTAGCGTAAATACACAATTTTTGATGTGTACTTTTTCGAGCAGTGATTTTTTTTATATTTCCTTGAAGACTTCCATGATATACAATATTTTTCATATTATGCCTCTAGATCGTACTCTAAAACGGTGGCATTATCAGGTAGGAAGATTCCTATTTCTTTGTCGTCAAGCATACCATGAGCGTAGCACTCTATTGCTTTTATTACTCCTCCGTGAGTGACTATGAGAACATTTTTGTCTTTATATTTTACCTTTACTTCATCTAAGAATTCATATATTCTAGTAAAAAAGTCGCGTATGTTTTCAGCCTTAGAGTATTCTTCATAATTTTTGTAGTACCAAAACTTATCATAAGAGAAATCCTCTTTTTTAACTCCTTCAAATTCACCATAATCTCGTTCTGATAGACGTGGATCTATTTCGAGAGCACATTTTCCTTCCGTTATTATTTTTGCAGTTTCGACCGCTCTTTTGAGAGGAGACGATAAGCAGACGTCTATCTTCAAAAATTTTATTTTATCTTTGGTCGTACGAGCTTGTTCTATGCCGATTTCATTCAAAGATATATCTTCTCTTCCTTGCATTTTATGTTCATGATTCCAATTTGTTTGTCCATGACGGACGACATATAATTTCATATAGTTTATCTCTTTTTTGTTCGATTATAACATAATAGTCGTTTTTTTATAATTCGATCAACTCGTAATCCGTAGATCCAACGTTCAATCTTGCAGCTGTTTCGATAATTTCTACGCCTTTTCGAGATTCGATTCTTTCGATCAGTTTGTCTTTACCCGGATCGGTACTATCGTATATCATGTCTAAGCATGCACGATCGATGGCAACAGGATCGACACTTGCAAGAATTCCAATGTTTTCCATGACTGGCGCACTGGCTTGACCATCACAATCACAATCGACTGAAATATCCATCATCGCAGTCACATAAGCAATTTTTCCATCGAAATATCTATGAACACTTGCTGCGGCATCTCCCATAGATTTCACGAATGACATTTGTTCTGTAGCAAAGTAGTTACCTTCTGCATTTCCTTCACCATGTATGTATGCTTTTCCGTATGAGGAAGCAACTCCGATCGATAGTTGTTTTAGCGCGCCACCGAAGCCGCCCATTTTGTGGCCTTTAAAATGTGAAAGCACCAACATAGAATCGTAGTACGCTACATGTTTACCGACGAAGTTTTTCTTTATTTGCTCGCCATCCGGTATGTCTAATTCCATATCGGGACCTTCCGAATCCAAGATGTCGACGTCAAAATTTTTGCTCCATCCGTGTTCTTCCATAAGTTCGAGATGTTTTTCAGTCGTGTTTCTTGCCCCATTGTAAGCGGTATTACATTCGACGACAGTACCTCCTACATGTTCGACGAGCTTTTCGACGAATTCTGGTTTCAAATAGTTGCGGTTTCCTCGTTCTCCTGAATGCAATTTGACAGCTACTTTCCCCGGAAGTGTTATTCCAAGAGCGTCATAAATTTTTACCAAGCTTTCTTTAGAAATATCTTTTGTAAAGTAAACTTTCGATTTTTCCATAAATATCGTTTCCTTTCTTTCCTTTTAAATTATACCATCTTTTTTCACTGTGAGTAAAATTTCTTCAGGTAGCATTTAAAAAATATCTATAAAAATATAGGAGTAGCATTTTAAAACTCTTTATTTTAGTAATTGTGTTAAATAGAATTTATCTCGATATTTACTGACTTTGCGACGTGATCGGTGGGTTCTCATTTGCAATTTTCTATTTATCAATTTATATCAAATGCAGTGAAAAAATTTGGGCCAAAAAATAAAGTTGGCTTTTTATTTGATTTATTTAAAAATTTTAGGCTCCCGAAATTCGACCAGTAAAAAGACCGAAGGCATTGAAATGTAAGCTGTTAGTGGTAAAATTTTGACTGTCGTGCGCGCCAAAGCACGATAAAAAAGAATGTGAAGGAAGGTTTTTTATGATAAGTTTTATCATCTATGACAAAAATGGCGAATCGCGGGAATTGTATTCCAAAGTCGTAAAGAAGTTCTTTTATACTTCTATCGATCGTTATAAAATTTACGAATACGATCGCATCAATCAAGAAACTCTAAATGAGATCGAGCACATCGAAGGTGTTAGAATCTACATTTTGAACTTGGATACTCCCGGTTATGATGCTTCTAAGTTTGCTAGAAAGATCAGATCTGATGGTGACTTGATAAGTCCTATTATCTTGTTGACCAAAAGAGATAAATCCGAAGTAGTCGAAGAACTCAACAATGTTCTCTATTTGGATTTACTTCAAATTGATGAGAGGTTGATTTTCACATTAGCAGGTGCTCTTAGAGATGCATACGATATAGTTTCGAGGTATTCGGTATACAGTTTTTCTATTTTCGATGAGATATATAGATTACCCTACAACGACATATACATGATAAAGAAAAATTTTAAAGATGACTCAGTAACAATATATACGAAAGATGATACATACACGGATTACATCACTATACGAGGAATAGAGTCCGAGTTGGCAAGTGATTTGAGGTTTTTGAAGATACATAGAAGTGTAATAATCAATTTATACAAAGTAATAGGTTACGACAAGAAGAGCAACACATTGTCTTTTTGCAATGGAATGACAACCAATATGATATCGAGACATGGAAAGTCCATTTTGACTACGAGACTCAAAAATTTCGGTCGATCCGATTACATTAAAAGCAAAGTCGATTCCGAGTAGTCGACTTTTTTCTTGTCTATATTTTACCGATGGTTACTGACACTTAGAATTATTCCAATGCTGATCATCGAAACGAGTAAACTCGATCCGCCATACGAAAGGAAAGGCAAAGTGACTCCTGTAACTGGAATCAATCCGACGACGACCGCTAAATTCAAAATGGCTTGTAAAATTATTCCAAAAGATAGTCCAAAAACTAAATATTTACCAAAAAGATCTTTAGTCTTGAAGAATATTTTCATGGCCGAATAAAATATGATAAAGAATGCACAGGCGACGATCAGTACTCCTAAAAAGCCAAATTCTTCGCTTATGATCGAAAATATAAAGTCGGTTTGTGGTTCGGGTAGATAAAAGTATTTTTGACGGGATTTCATGAAACCCATTCCGAGTAAGCCGCCAGGTCCTATAGCATAAAGACTTTGTATGATCTGGAAGCCACTACCTAAGGGATCAGCCCAGGGGTTTAAGAAAGATACTATACGAGCCATTCGATACGGGGCGACGATTATGAGACCGACGATGCCGAGTAAGCCTACAATTCCACAGCCGACAAAAAAGGAAATCTTAGATTCGGATATGAAGATCATGACAACTAAAGTTAAGGTGATGACCATTCCTGTTCCGAAGTCCGGTTCTAGCATTATGAGCCCGAAGAACAATAAAATGAGACCCATGATGGGCAATATACCTGTCTTTATACTTCTCATTTCTTTGCCATTTTTGGACAAATATTTTGCTGTAAAAATTATGAGGCCTATTTTGGAAAGTTCACTCGGCTGTAATCCAAGTCCCGCTATTCCAAACCAACTTCTACTACCATTTCTCACCATTCCTATTCCCGGGATCAAAACTAATACCAAAAGTAAGAAGCATATGAACAATATGTGATTGGCATACTTTCCGTATATTTTATAATCTATTTTCGAGATGATATTCATCAAAACGAAGCCTATTCCTAGGAATACTGTCTGCGAGATAAAAAATTTGAACTCGTTTCCAAATTTGTATTCTGCCCATATACTACTCGCCGAGTAGATCATTATAGCACCGAATATGGCCAAAGCCAATACGACATATTTTAATACTTTTTCAGGTTTTTTATTCAAGTAAACCACCTATATAAATTTTAGTGTGCGAAGTATAAAAAAAGACCATATTTTGTTTTGAGGTCTTTAATTAGTTTTGAGTACATTCAAGTTTTTTGTTTAGAATTTTTTTAAGTATCTTCTTAATGTATTTTAAATTTTTTCTCAAAAAAGATCGCTACATACTGACGATCATTATATATTTTTATTTATGTTTTATTCATTTAATCACATGAGCTGATAAGTGATTACCACCAATGTCGTTTTCTCTGCTACTTCTTCCGTTTCTATTAAAGAAAGAGCTGAATACGGGAAAATAGAGAGCAAAACTCCCATTTTATCTAGTCTTCAGCCCCATAGTCATCAACTGAATCCACAATTTTCTCTTATTTTTCCCTTTAATTGCTGACTTCGATTAAAACTGTTCTATCCTAAGTTTGATAAGGATCCGTCATAGTACCAGTGCCTTTCAAGGTTTTTATGTATTCAGCACTTAGGTTTACGACCGGAGCGACAGCACCACTAGCGCTACTGACATACGCATCGTTCAAACCACCGTCAGTGTACAAATAGAATACCACAGCGAAGCCATTACAAGAGTAAGGCGAGAGAGACCAATACCATGCACTTGGATTGTATAAATAATACTTACTATTTGTTGTTTCATACATTCCTGATCCTGCGGCTACTATTTCATCGGCGGTTATTAGTCCTACAGGATATGTCAATGCTCCATTTCCTTTATTTATATCGTTCACTGTAAATGCATCGTTCTTTTGGGGACATTTGAATGTTGGCAGTATTCCTGTTCTTGCAGTCACATAATTACTATTACCAGTTATAAATCTCCCAAATGCTCCATAGGCTGTTATATTCGTCCCATATCCTAATCCTGAATCAATACTCCATCCGGTTGCTTCTTTTCCTGGTATACTTCTATCATTGCAAAACAATGTATCTGATACGACACTACCATACCCTAAATTTTCTATATTTGTCTTGTACCATTCATCTACTACTCCTTTGATTGTTGAATTTTCTATGTTTGTTTGAGCCTGCTCTTTGCTCGTACTAGAGTCAGTTCCTGCTGGTCCGTACATCCATCCTACATATTTGCTGTCATTACGACTAGTATTATATCTCCCTATCTTGATGAATCTATTTGAACTGTTTGTTCCATTTGCATGAGCTTCAGTTCCATCGTATATTATTCTCAAACTCCCATCACCATTTATTCTAACGATTCTCCAATAAAAACCTGCAAACTTGACATAATTGTTTGTCACCGCTCCTCTATAGTAATAACTCGTCCCATAATCATCTTCCATCTCGAAAATTCCCTCGTCAGTAATTGCCGGATCATCAAAATTAGTTCTTGATCCATTAGAAGTAACATTTAGATGTTTTAATGTTTCTAATCCATAGTTTATCTCATAATTTATGTCTTCCACTTTGAACTTCGTGTTGAATATGGCATTTAAATCCGCATCTTGATTGACATCACTTAAATAATTTAAAGTCACAACTAATTCGTAGTAATATGTTTTACCTACTGGCACGGTTAAACTGTTTGCTAAAATTTTCTTAGAAGCTCTTTCTGATTGTGGTATATTTGTTTTACTTACTACTTCAGTATATGCTCCATCTTCAGTTTCACTATAGAAAAGCGTATAAGTCAAACTTCCTTTTGTATATGTATTGATCATTTGTTCGAAGAACATTTTGACTGAAGCGTCGGCAGTTCCCGTATTTTCGATTGTAAACTTCTTCGTAACCGATTCCCCAAAATTTAATACAGCATTCAAACCTAAATCGTTGTCACTAAATTTAACACTAACAGCGGCCGTATTCAAAGTCGCGTCCATCGGAGTTATTTCTCCCATCGCCGTGAAGTACGCATAGGATACACTTCCTACGATCGTTAAAACTGATGCGATCGCGATCAGCATACAAATCATTCTCTTCGTTTTTAAGTTCATAATAAAGACCTCTTCTCTTCTAAATAGATTATCACAAGCAAGAAAAATATTCTGTCGTTTTATGACTATTGTGTCATATCTATCTTGGTTACATTATACAAAATATCCGTTGTACAATCAAGAAGATGTAATCGATAAATAATCCTTTTTGTCATAAGAGCAAATCGAATCTTTTATCCTAGAAAAAAAGACCACTGGGGTCTTTATAGCCATACACCATAGATTATACCGAGCATAGCTAGTACGAAACCTGCTGCCCAAAACAATCTTACGATATCTACCTCGGACCAACCGAGTTCTTCGAAATGATGATGTATTGGTGCTTTCAAGAAAACTTTTTTATGAAATTTGCGAATGGCGATTATTTGAATGAGGCTCGTGAGTGTTTCGATGACGAATACTCCTCCTACCATGATGAGCGAAAATTCATGTCTAGTCAAAATTGCCAAAGTAGCGAGTGCTCCTCCCAAAGCGAGGGAACCTGTATCTCCCATGAAAACTTTGGCAGGATGTGCATTGAATAGTAGGAATCCTCCAAGTGATCCGATCAACAAGAAAGCGAATATGGCAAGTTCTTGATATCCTTCACACCAGGTCGTATTCCAAGCCATGAGACCAAAAGCAGCGAAGGCACAAATCGATAGTCCTCCTGCCAAGCCATCCAAGCCATCCGATATGTTGACTGCATTTGTAGTTGCTACCAAAACTAATAAGATGAATATTCCATATGCCCATCCCATCGGGAAGTTCCAACCAAAGAAACTCAAAGTCAAATCTCCTGTACCACCATAACTGCGATATATGAAATAGAAGACGACTGCGATCAAAACTTGTAAAATGAATTTTTGCCAAGATTTTAATCCTTCGTTTCCACTTATTTCATCATGTCTTTTCAATTTGAGATAGTCATCTAAGAAACCTAATGCTGCATAACTCAAGAAGACGAACACCAAAATTACCAAATTGTGCGAGACAGATATACTCTCTCGTACATAGAGAAGAATCAAAGCAATTATGGTCGGAATTATGAAGATCAATCCTCCGAGTGTCGGTGTTCCTTGTTTTTTCATGTGCCTTTCATTGATGAGAGTATTTATCTTTTGAGTGAATTGCATCTTTCTCAAAAGTGGAATCAATATGAAGCCTGTTATTACGGATATGACAAATCCCAACATAATAGCAAGCGTCGTTTTGGCTAGTATCAACATATAAACTTACACCTCGTTACTTTATTATACAACTGTACTATACTTAATTCTATGTTATTGATATAAACTTTACACCTATTTAACAAAAAACTCAACGTATAGTCGAGTTTTGCATTGGTTCTAAAAGTAATATTTTTTCTTCTTGAATAGATTTTGAGTATTCTTCATATTCTTGCAATGCTTCTAGATAATCGAGATAATCGTTTAGATGTTTGTTGTAGTTTGGAAGAAAGTCGCCCGGAGAAACGCGGTCATATTCAAGTACTTCGGAATGATAGCAGTTGTCACAGTATGGTCTCAATTTAATTCCTCCATATCCTTTTCTTCGATTGACTTCTTCGCTTACAAATCGATAATAATTGTGCGATGGAACACTCGTATATAGCATGTCTAAAACTGCATAATATCCTCCATAGACGGAAAGATCTTCTTTTAAAAGCTCTCTTATTTCATCTTTGGAAACTGTGTATTGTCCAGGGCAAACAAATTGATTGTAAATATTGAAGCCGGCATTTTGACCCATTCGTGAATTCACAAAATTTATGCACGATGCACTGTTGATTCTATTGAATCCAGAACTGATGACATCATAACATGAGTCATAATAATTCAATTCAGCTTCGACTGGTGCCTTGCCTGCTTCTAATAGTGCTACTGCGACCATGTAGAGAAATTGATATTCCGTTATGCCATATTTGTCCAACACGATGGCCAATTTTTCTTCATCTGTCGGCTCTGTCGGCTTAATTTTTATATTTGAAATTATTACATGTGCATTTTCAAGCAATTGTCTCTTTTCAATTTGTATTGCTACTGTTTCATCGACAATCTGTTCTTTATATTTTTGCACACTAATAGAAAGACGTGGATTTTGTTTAGCACGTCTTATTCTCTCCATTTCTTCATCGACTGAATTTTGATAATTTACAAATATTACATTAAGCAAAATTGTCGCGGCTAAGAAGAAACTAATTTTTCTTTGTAGTGCGAATTCATTTATCAAATCGTATAAAAATTTTTCTTCGTCGTTTTTCTTTTTTGGCAACAACTGATTAAAACGGTAAGAAATTTTAGCACGGGCAACATTGATTTTTGCGTTCATCTTTTTGATTTTGTTGTCTATATCATCTAGTAAAAGATCAAATTGAGTAGAAAATTTTTCATTATTTTCTCTTTCCATTTTTTTGATTTGTTTTTTATATGATTTATGATTGTTTCTTTTTCTTGCTTTTTTTAATGCTTTTTTGTGCGCACGAAAATTATTATTTTGATTCATAGTTTTCACCCCTTTAAGCGATTTTTGTATTTTATAATATTTTTATTTGATTGTCAAGGACCAAATGAAAGCTCAATGCTATTATGTCGTTAAAATAAGGCAAATAAAAAAAAGACGTTTTAAGCAGTATTTCTTAACGCGAGTTTGATTCGTTTTTTTAACTGTATTTGTCATTTTATGACCAAAAGAAAAAGAATCATTATATATTCTCAATCAAACTTTTCAGTTTATTTATTTGTCTATTCAATAAGACACATAATAAATGAATTCTTTTATCACTCATTTTTGTAATATTTTGGTATTGATGTAGTAAATCATCGAACCATTCTACAATACCATCTAATTTACTTATATCAATTCGTTTTAAGTCGCTTACAATTTTAATAATCTCATCGAATGGTTTAACCTCGTAAAAAAATCTTCCTTCACCTGCAATGATAACTTCATCATCACTATAATAAGGAACGTTTAAAGCCATTCCATTATCAAATATAGGTGCAACATCCAACCATTTAAGAGTATTAACATCTCTTATAATACCAAAGTTATTTAAATGTCTATCTTCATTCATAATTAGAAAATCTAAAATATACATATTTTCTATTTTGGTTCTTGCATCTTTAATACCATTATCTTCTAAAACTTTAATGTATTCTTCATAATCTTCTTCATTATCATGTCTTTTCATATTATTTCTTATTTGATAGCAAGTAATAAGTTCAGTATCTTTGTTTATAAAACAAGGACATTTGGACACCACCACATCCTTATAGGTATCAAGTGTATATTCTACATGTTTAAACCCTAATCTATCACATATTTCACTTGCTAATATTTCGTTAAACGGTTGTAATATTTCGTTTCTATAGCCACTTTTTAAAAGATATCTTGTGCCTTTTTCAATAATCCATGCCTTTTTTAACATTCCATCAGTAGTATTATTTGGTGTTTTTAGTGAAGCTTCCTTTACTATTGTTTTGCTATTTTTAGATAAAGAAGCCTCCATAAATTCACTATAGTCAAAATCATGATCAAAAAAATTTATATCATCATATTCGATATTTGAATTATAAGGTTTTAACCAATATTGATCTGATAAAGATAATCCCATGGCTTTATCTAATAATTCACTAGGGGCAATTATACCTAATCTATGTAGTAACAAATCTAATTTGTCTCGCCACGAAGGAATACCTCTTCCTTTAAACCAATCACTTAAATTAGTTCTAAAAGGATTATTATTAATATCATCCTTTTCATAAAAACTTTTTAAAATATAAGGGGAATAATCGATATTATAAACTTCTATTATTTTAGTAAATACACCTAGTCCGGATTCATACTCTGTAAGTAATACTTCAGTATTTTTATTCATAAGAATACACTTCATTAAATCAGCTCCTTTTAATACAAATATTATACTAAAAAACGAGACGTTTTACAATGAATCGATTAAATTGATTGGTCCTAATAAATGACTTGAATCCAAAGACTAATCGCGGCAATACAAATAAAATATTTGTTCTTTTATTTTTTATATTGTAATCTTTTAGAATTTTTTTGATATTCTATTAAAGCATTGTATAAATTATTTATGGTCGTTTCTTGAGAGATATCCGGTTTACTATAGATGTGCAAGTCTTTACGAGACCAAGGCGAAATGTCGAGGATAGGAAATGCTGAGATGAATTTATGAAGTCTTTTCATTATTTCTAGTTGATAAAGTGTGAATTTATCCGAAAGGCAACATATTAGAGTATCATGAGTCATCGTAATAATGGTTGTACATCCTGCATTAGCTAGATCTTTATAAACTGAAGTAGGCTTAGAATCTATACCCATTTCTTTGGCGATTTGTGTTAATAAAGTAGGGTGGTATAACGATAAAGAATTGAGATAAAAAAATGGTTTTTCCAACGGTTGTGGAGGTATTACTAGGGTTGATATTAAATTCATAAGTTTCATTCATCTCTTTCTCTTTAATAATTATAACATATAATAGATCTTTTTTTATCTTTCGCTTCTAATTATCCTATAATTTTTTAAAAGTAACCAAATAAAAAAAGATTTTGAACAATCAATCTTTTAACATAATTTTGATCGTTCCGCCTTTTTTAACATAGTAGTTTGGCTCGGGGCTCATGTAGAGAACAGTATCACCTGAACCAGAATATTCTAGTTTGAATTCTTTTAAAAGTTTAGCTGCGTCTTTAGAGGACATCCCGCGTACATCGGGCAATTTAATATAAGAGTCTTCGTACCATCGATATTCTTTGGTCATACCTTCAGTGTCCGGTTCAATATCGTAAAGTTCTATAGCACTCATCAAAACATTTCTTGCGATCGGCGCAGAGACCGTTCCTCCGTACTGAGTAACTCCTTTTGGATTGTTGACCGCAACATAGACGACTATTTCAGGATCGTCTGCTGGCATAAAACTTATGAACGAAAGAATGTAATTTCCATGTAAATAAACTCCATTTTCAACTTTTTGAGCAGTTCCTGTCTTTCCTCCTACTCGATAGTTTTCTATGTAGGCGTTGCGGCCACTTCCATTGGCGACGACACTTTCGAGAGCATATTTGGCCATATCCGAAGTTTCTTTACTTATCACCTGAGATAAGACTTGTTTTTTATTTTCGACGATCGTTGCATTCGTTTCAGGTTCACTTACAGTTTTAACTATGTAAGGTTTCAACAGTTCTCCTCCGTTGACGACAGCACTCACAGCACGAACCTGTTGAATAGGTGTGACACTTATTCCTTGTCCGAATGCAGTCGTTGCAGTTTCTACTGGCCCCATACGGTCTAGAGAAAAGAGAATTCCCGTACTTTCTCCATTGAGATCGATCCCGGTCTTTTGGCCGAAGCCAAAGCGAGTTACATAATTATAAAGTCTATTCGTTCCAAGTTTTTGTCCCAAGGTCACGAATCCCGGGTTGCAAGAGTTTTCGACTACATTTAGATAAGTTTGTGCACCATGTCCCCCACTTTTCCAACATTTTATACGAGCATTTTCTACTTGAATGGAACCCGAGTCGTAGAACGTATCTTCGAAAAGATTGACTTCTTTTTCTTCTAAAGACGCGGCTAGCGTAACTATTTTGAATGTACTTCCTGGTTCGTAGGTTTTCCAAATGCTGAGGTTTCTATTGATCGTTTCGGTGGAATAATCTTGATAGTGGTTCGGATCGAAACTAGGACGATTGGCCATCGCTAGTACCTCGCCTGTCTTCGGATCCATTGCCAAAATCAAGGCATCTTCAGGATCGTACATATCGATTACATTGTCCAATTCTTTTTCGACAGCTAGTTGTAAATCGAGGTCGATCGTCAAAGTCAAATTCATTCCACTTTGAGGAGCGACGTACACTTCTTCGAGATTCAGTCTATGACCTTTACCGTCCGAGAAATATTTTATCGCACCATCTTGTCCAGTCAAGTAATCGTCGTAATTGAGTTCTAGTCCACTCAATCCTTGGTTGTCTATGCCGACGTATCCCAAGACGTGACTTAGCACTTGACCATGCGGATAGTGACGTTTAGATTCTTTGACTAAATATACTCCGTCATAGTTCAGTTTGTTTATTTCTTCGGCAATTTCGTATGAAAGTTGTCTACCTTCCGGATGAACTCTTTCTATAGAAGTCTTTTTGGATGCGTGTGCTAGTATGTCTTCATAGTCTGCTCCTAAAATCGAGCTGATATCGCGAGCGACAGCTTCTTTATTTACGATTTGATTGGGGATAAAAACGAGACTAGTTGTCGTGATGTTCGTCGCGATTATCTTTCCATTGCGGTCGTATATATTTCCGCGATCGGCAGTGATCGGCAAGTTTCTACTCCAAAGACTGTCTGCCAATTTCGAAAGTTTGTCGTATTGAATGACTTCGATATAAAAAACTTTTCCTATCACGATTAAGAATACGATTGTTACTACCAAAAAGACAAGTCTAACGCGTGTATTTATTTTAAAATTGAACATATTTTCACCATCAAATTATATGTCTTATTTTCGAGTTTATACCAACAAATTAGCAAAAGAAAAAGAACAAGAGCTTTATCTATATTCTTTCGATAGGCATGAGACTTTCTTTTTCGATTTGATCGATCATCGGACTAGTATTCAGTTTTGTATATAATTGAAGTTCTTTGGTTTCTTTTTCGATTGTATAAGTAATAGTCAAGTTTGTCACTTCAGAAGGATTCAACTGTGTATATTCTTGAATTGCTTTGACGAGAGGTTCCCCTGCTGCTTCGGCCGCAATTACGTTCAAGATGGCACCCAAGATGTACAATTCTTCCTTTTTCATAACCTCTTTTTTTCTCTTTTTAGGACAATTGTAATCTGCTTTTTGTAATTCTATCTTTTCTATTTGATGATATCGAATACGTATAGGATCATTCGAATTGTATATGGCAATGTAGAGCTCTCTTTTCTTTTTGCGATTCATGATAACTCCTGTATTGTCTTTGAGATCGTAGTCTTTTGGTAATCCTTTTATGTAGTTGATGATGAGGAAACTGTCGAATACGTCTATCGGTTCTTCGATCATTTTTGTATGCGGCTCCTCTAGTATTTTTTCGTTTGGTAGTACCATCTTTATCATCAAAACGAACATCGATGCGGTGAATAAGTATAGACCCAAATCGAAAGATATTACTTTATCGACTGCTAGCGATATTGCAATGAAGATCGATAGGATATGCAAAGTGAATCTCGCGATTTTCAAAAATTCGAATCCTTCTTTGTTTTTTGAAATGGTCAAGTAAAGGAAGTACGATGCGAAGAGAATGAACGTTATGATCGGTTCTTTGATCCAAAGAAAAGCTATAGCATAATTATCTTGACAAAATTCCGAATAAAGTACGTTGAAAAATAAGAAGTATAACGCCACTATTATCGTGTCATATATTTCGATGTTTTTTTTCATTTTAGTAGTTCTAGATGGCAAATAAAATAAGACTAAAAAAGACATCAGTATGATTAATTTCAAATCTTCGAATCTATATGTTTTGAATTGGGTATTGAAATACACTTGACTCAATGACAAGGTGAATATTACGACGAAGGCTATGTCTAAAAATTTTTTAATGTTCTTTTGCATTCTTAGCCTCCTTTTTGATAAGTATCTTAAGATAATGGTATCATATTATGATTAGAATGTAAATAAAAGCAGTGCCACCTCAATTCGTCAAAATTTCTTTATAAACAAAAAGATTACTTATAATAAAATTTGATAAGCAATCTTCTTATGGCAAAATTTTAAAAATTTCGATTTTAAATTCTCCTTTAATTGGAACCTATTTTATCTAAATCTCCGTTTATAATTATTGGATTGAAGCCGATTATTTCATCTTTCAATAATCCATTTGGAATATCATTTATCATATAAATCGTTTTTCCTAATCTAAAAGCATCATACATTTCCAAAAATGTCGCTCCCCCAATATAATTGTCGATGTTATTTTTAGTGTAATTTAAAACTAGGACCGCATCTATCGATGCAATAACTTGTTCGCTATGTTTAATCATTTTTGCTTTCCAACTAGCATGTTCTTGTGTTCCGCGATACTTAGCTTCAGTTTCAGGACAATCATAACAATTTGGCAAAGTTATTGTATGTCCATTCTTTTCTAATTTTTCTTTTATTAAAGGGATTTTTTCGTAAAATGTTTTGCTGCAAATAATAAATAATTTCATATATTCTCCTTCAGTTTTAGTATGAAGACATTGTCACATCATTTGAGAGTCAAGAGATTGGCCTTTTTGAAACGGTAACCATCGAAAATGAACTTTGTTTTATCACCTCTTGGCAGTTCGAATATTCGTAAACAATCCACGTCGATAGTTACTAGGATATCTTCATGGCTTCTTTCGATCAAATAATACGGTGTGAAATGGTCCATCTCTTTTAAGAAGGATTTTTGTGAATTTTGAAAAATAGTCGCGAACATACTTTTAAGACCTTTTCTAACTTTTATACGAGAAAGCACGTATATTTTATCTTTTCTGAAGTATTCTTTCAGTAGTTCACTGTAAGATGAAATAGCATTTTTATATTTTTTGCGGTCGTATGCTATCTTCAATTTCAAAAGTCCATCTTTCTTTTCTAAAGTATATTCTTCTTTGGATTTTTGAGCGATGTCTATTCCGAATATTTGCAGGCATCTTTCTTCGATGGTCACATCAAGCCTCGCTTTTCTTTCTTCGTGTTGGTTTAACTTCGATTCTTTTTTCATCCGTGTCTTCCGTTTCTTTCCACTTTGTCCAAAAGAGCGATAAGATGATAGATGTTATAGGTATACATATTATCATTCCGATGAATCCTGCTAGGTTTCCTCCGACGATGATGGCGATTATCGTCACAACTGGCGGTAATCCCACATGTTTACCGACTACACGTGGATAAATGATATTGTTTTCAATTTGTTGAATAACTTGGAAGACGATGAGAAATAGGATGGCTTGTTCGATACTCGAAGTTCCGATCAAAATGGCTCCGATGATACACGCGATCGTTGCACCGAATATCGGTATGATGGCCGTGACTGTAGTCAAAAATGCGATCGTCATTGCGTATGGAAATTGGAATATGACGAAGGAAATGAACATTATAACTCCCAATATCAAACATTCTAAACATTGATATGTTATGAAGTCGTGAAAAGATTTGTTAGCTAGTGAAAATACTTCGCGAATCTTTTCGACTTTTTTAGAATCGAATATTTTTTCGACTAAACTGTTCATAGTAGATAGAATATTTTCCTTTTCGAGTAAAAAATATATAGCGATGATCAAGCCTGTGACGAGATTGATGACAGTCGTCGCGAAATTCGATAATATGTTCGAAAAATTGTTGATTATGGTTCCTCCGAAGTTGGAAATAATAGAACTTAAATCTCCCGAAGCCGAGAAGTTTTTGAGATAAGACGATAAATCTGTATTTTTGAATGCATCCATCAAGAAAGAATTTAACGATTCTAAAAGGGATGGTATTTGTCCTAAAAGATAAGTGGCACTTTTGACGAAATCCGGGATTACCCATGCGAAAAGGATGACTATCAGTAGTAAGATTATCATGACCGATAATGTAAGAGAGATGACCCTAGCTTTTTTGTTCTTCTTTTGGAAAAGCTCTCGTTCGATGATGGACATAGGAACGTTCAATGTGAATGCAAAGGCTATTCCTATCCATAAGGGAGATAAAATTTTGGCTATGTGAGTCAGTCCTCCAAAAATGTATTTGATATTCCAAATGACGAATGCCAAAAGCATGGCATATGTGATGAGAAACATGTATTTTTTATAATCAGTTTGTTTCATAAATCTTTCACCTTCGACAAAATTATAGCACACATTTTCTCTCGTTTCTATTTTTTTTAACTGTTTGACAAACGCCCTTGTTTGACTTATACTTACTCTTGTCTAGAGAGGAAAAAACAATATGAATGAAGCCAACGAAAAAGAAAAAAACATCGTAGAACAAATTTTAGAAGTGATCGAAGAACTCAGACCTTTTATAAATATGGATGGTGGAGATATCGAATTTGTCCGTTTCGATGAAGAAGAAAAGACCGTTTATGTTCGTCTCATGGGAGCGTGTGCGATGTGCATGAGTCAAGACTCCACTTTAGAACACGGCCTTTTGGAAGCGATATCCGAGAAAGTTCCCGAAGTACAACATATCATCAATGTGCCTTTATGATTTGGAAATTAACCACTCTATTTTGAGCATGGATGATTTTGTTTTAAAAAGATCGTATACATTTCTCAAAAAATCTT
This sequence comes from uncultured bacterium, assembly GCA_948433885.1. Lineage (GTDB taxonomy): Bacteria > Bacillota_I > Bacilli_A > RF39 > UBA660 > RUG11867. The sequence goes on from CAOJEC010000021.1 coordinate 17,293, forward strand.
CGTAATCGTTTACCAGATCGATGTATTTAAGTAGAGAATCATCATCCGCGTCGTGCTCTAAAACTTGGTGTAGAGCATCGAAATAATACGATGGATACAAAAGTCTACAAAATAGTAAGTTGTATTCGAGTGGATTCAAAATATCTTTTTGAACGAGCAGTCTGACTTCTTCGAGAACGTCTTTTTTTTCAAAGAATTTCATTTTGAAATAAGAAGCATAGTCTCTGGCTTTGTAATCGATGATAATATCTAATGGATTGTAATAATCTTTCGAGCGAAATGGAGTCTTGATGCGGCGATGAGATATGACTGTGGTGAGATCGTCAGGTTTCAAAAGATTGAAATATTCTATGGCATTTTCAGCTAAACCGACATAGTAACTGAAACTGTGACGAACTACTTTGTGTGTCGTGCCCAATTCGCTTATTTGATATTCAAGATAGTCTACTTTCGAACTCCAAAGATTGCCCCAATCGGTTCTCAATAGAGGACTTTTATTTTGAGTAAATGGTACAGTGTCTTTGATTAGATCTAGAACGTCGATCTCATTGTTTTCTGGACCATTCATCTTTATCAAACAGTAATTTTTGCCCATATATGGTGTCGCGGGCGTGTCGAAACGATTTTTTATGATATGGTGATAGTATGGCTTCAGAGATTGTGATATGGCATATATTTCCTCTAAGTCTTCCAAAGGACGATTGAATACTACGAAGTAATATTTCTCATAATTTACATAGAAAGAGCATTCGTGGTCTCCGATTGTGTTCAAATTCTCTGGTTCTAAATTGTAATTGTAAAGAAGGACGTTTTTCATATAGCATCACGTTTAATTTTATGTGAAAACTATAAAATATTGAAAAGAAAAAAAGAATATCAAAAAACATCACTCTTAAAGTGATGTCAATTTTCTTTGAAAAGTCCTGTGCAAAGTGTTTTGCTAGTGATGCCAGTAATATTCATTCGCCAATTCGTAGCGTCCCATGTTGCTGTTGCATTAGGGCTACAAGTTACACTTTGAAAGGTGTACGTTCCATCGTTAGGTACGTTTGTCACATATTCGCTCGTACCATCTTTCTTTTCTAAAACGAAGATCGTCTCTATATCGTTATTCATCTTTTTGAAATAGACGTCGCAAGATACCTTTTTCGTAATATCTACTAAATTCAATTTCCATGCTGTACTGTCCCAAGAAGCAGCAGTTTCTTCGTTGCATGACGTCTTGACATATCCATATTCTCCATCCTTAGGAGGAAACGACTGACCGATTATTCCATTGGAAAGATTTTCGTCTAGAAGAACTGCTCTGACTGTTATATCTGCTTCATAGTAACCTTCGGTAATGTTTGATTCCAAAGTGTTTTGAATATAACCTCCATCTACTGTGAAGTTGACAGTGGCGTCGCTCGTACCATCATTTTTAATTACTACGCGAAGCGTTATGCTTCCATGAGCTTCGATGATGCCCGACATATTGTTCGTCAAATTTTGTGAATAGTAGACTTTAGTGTTTGTTGCTAGAGTCGAATATTTTAAAGCGTATTTGGTTGCAACGTTGTTCAAACTGTTCAAAGTAAATTCGATTACCTTTTCTTCTCCTGGTCCCACCACAATTTTGCTATCGACGAAGTCCTGTGAAGTACTAGTCAAAGTGTAATTGAGTTTGGCAATGGAAATAGTTGCTGCATTTAAATTTTTACTAAAAGTGAAATAAGAATATGTTCCTCCTGTGAAAAGGCAGAAGGCCACTAAGAAACTCATGATCATAAAATAACTAGATTGAGTTTTATCTAAATATTTCAGTTTTCGAATGCTTTGTCTCATGACATGCGATATTTTTCTCTTTTTCATATGACATTCTTCCTTTTTACAGTCTTCTACTATATTTACATTATACAAAATTTATTTTGATGAGTCAATGGGGTCGAATAGGTAAATTTAATACTTTTGATAATTATGTTGTCAAAAAAAGATGTTCTTCCTGAACATCATGTTTTAATTATTGGCTGGCATGTCGAACCAGTTTGTTTCCAAATTCTGTGGAGTAACTGCAACTGGTTCAGGAACTACAGGTGTCACAGGACTAGGTTCGATCATTGCAGGTTGTGGCGTTGTAGAAGTACTAGTTTCTAACGTCGCCTGAGCAACAGTTGGTTCTACAGTTGATGCTTGGTTCGTCGCTGTGTTAGCAGCAATATCATTTTGAACATAATTGGTATGTTGTTCCGTGTGCATCGAATTCAATTCCAATGTAGCGTTGTATCTCTTTGCTGCTTCCAATTCTTGTTCTTTAAGTTGATTGATTTGACTGATCATTTCATTGTATTTTGATTCGATGTCTTTCAAATCTATAGGCTTCAAATCAGCTGCATGAGTCGCTTCAGGTACAGGTGTTTCGACGAGTGGAGCGACGGGTTCTACAGGTTTTTGATCGAGAACTTGATTTAAAGTTGCAGCCGGTGTAGGTTCAGGTGTCACTGGAGACGGAGGTGTGACTTCTTCGATAGGTGCACTAGGCTCTAACGTCGCAGGAGCGATAGTTGGCTCTACAACTGGTGCAGGTGGTGTCGCAGGCTCAGGTGTCGTTGGAATCGAAGCAGATTCTGAAACAACTGGAGTCGGTTCTGCTGGTAATGGTTCTATTGCTGGTTGCATAGGTACCGGTTCACTCGTTGCAGGCTCAACAGTTGATTCACTTACTTGTTCAGTGACAGGGGTCATGTTAGCTGCTGCCCCTTCGGCACTTTCACTTCCTTCATCATTTGCAACACTTTGCGCGTACAAACCTCTTTGTTTGTTTATATAGTCATAGCTTGTAGGCATAGCTATAGCACGTTCACTGATATTTATAGGATTTCCAAGTTGCGCAAGAGGAAGATATTTAACTTCGGCATTCGATACTCCTTTTAAAGAATCTCCCATATACTTTTTGAGAGTATCCCAATCTTCTTCAGTGATAGGTGTATCGAGAAGTGGATTTTCTTGTTTTATTTTAGAAACATAAATTTTGACAGTACTCCCTGCTCCTGCTCCTACTATTTCATTTAGAGTATAATAAAGATATCTCTTATTGGTGTTAGTATTTTCGAGAAAGCAAATGATATCTGCATTTATGTTTGTACCATCCATCTTTGTTATGTTTATTTTTTCGTTCATATCAATCCCTCTTATTCTATATAGAATATTAACACAAAAAGTGTCGTTATTCAACCTTATTCTTTTTTAAGTATGAAATATTTGCATCCATATGCACAATAATCTTCTATGTACGATTCGATCGATGAAGCATCGTTCAACTTGTTATAATGAGGATTCCTCTTGTCGTTAAAGCCTTTCAAGCGAAGCTTTCCATAAGCCCAATCTCCGACTATGTAATCGTACGGTTCAAAATAGTCGGTGAATCTTTCTTTGAAAGCATCCATATCGAATCCGTTTTTTTCTTCTTTTATAATTTTGTAAGTATTTTTTCCTATCGTGATCATCTAATCTCCCCCTATCTTTTTGAAAATTACAAATGTAAGAATAGATAGATGAGTCCTATCGACATCTCGGTCGCGATGATGGCCGCGATCAAAATAGCGTCGGCAAAACCACTTCCTGTCGAGACTGCTGTCTTCATGAACATCTCTTTGCGAGACTTTGGTTTTTTATTAACCTGTTGATCGATAGTGATGGATTCCATCTTCTCTTTGATGTAACTGTTGAGCTCGGTCACCATGCGGTAGTCCATTTTCTTGACGTCTTGTAAGCTCGTACCAAATTTGGCATAAGTGAACTCATCTAAATATTCTGGCTTGATTTCTATAAGTTCTACGTTGTCCGTCAACATGCGTTTTTTCTTATCCCAAATATCTCTCGTTCTATTCGGATTGAGCGATGTGCTGAAATGGAATTTTATCATTTCGAAATTGTTGAGTAGATTATTTTCAAAGTGACTTATTTCTTCCAAAGTCGGTTCTATCAACAAGCATTTGTAGATGAACATGATGATGATAGAAACTTCTATTTTGGACGCAATGTCCGATTTGATCGAAGGTTCTTTTTGATGTTCCATTTTGAATTTGCCGAAACGTATCGTATCTCTTAGAAAAGTGTCGTATTTACTGTGAGATAGGCCGTAGGTGTGTAGAAGGTTTGCAAAACCTGCTTCGTCTTTTGCTTCGTATACTTTTTTCAACTTCTCTTCACCATAAATGTCGGCCAAACATTCTACGATGTGCGATTCGAACGTATTCGACTTTTTGCCTACAAAATAGTCGAACATACCAGCAGAAATAAAATCATTTATAAAAACAGTTTCACTCATCTTGACAGTCTCCTATCTTGTTCAATTATAACACAATTATTCGTTTAGGGGAAGGTCTATCGTGTCACTTTTTGAATTTATCGAGCCACCCCAAAAATTTGGGACTGTTCCTTGGATTATTTTCGAAGAAACTAGTGAAGAAAACTCCGAATCAACTTCGAGTACTTCGAATGGATATAAAACGGACGTTCTAATAAAGATGTCTAAATAAACTTCGACGAGAGCATTGTTTAGGCCGAATGATTTTACTGTCGTACGAACATTGCCAAGTGCGACATCCGAAAGTTCTACTTTGACAGGTATTTTTGGACCTATATTGGCAAATATTGGATTTTTAGATAGCAAGCCGACAGGTAGATCTATTCGGTAACCTAAATAATTGTATTCATTTAATGTCGCGTTGATATAATCGGTTATAGAAGATAATAAACTGCTGCTCATTTGCATATCGAAGTCTACTTGTATTATCTCCTCTTTGGAATTTTGAGTGACGTGAATTAGGTCATCGACGTTTTTGAATGTCGCGCTCGTCTCAGTAAAAGCCTCTTTTAAAAGTAAAATATTCTTCTTTTTGACCGAAGCACCTATGTAAGTAGTCATGTTTTTTGATAGACTTTCTATGTAAACATTCGTGATCATAAAGGATAAAAAACAAGTTAAAAGAATGGAGATGAGTAGTCTTCTTTTTTCTTCGAATTGCCAATTTTTCATTTTGAATTTGTTCATATTAATATATAGATTTGGAAACTTTTAAATATGTATTCAAAGAAAAAAGGACTTTCAGAAGAGTCCTAAGTTTAAAAATTTGTTTAAAAGGTATACTGCCACGGCGACGGTGATCAGGACGATGATGACGATCAGTATTTTGACGACGAGGCTTCCACCTTTCATCTCTTTTTCCAAGTCGACAAAATCATCTAAATCTTTTTCGTCGATAGTATAATTGCCCGTATAGAAAGAATTAGATAGTTCTTCAGTTTTCGAAATAGTTCTACTGTCACTTTCGGTGTCTTCGTCATTCTCTTCGTCGACGGCTTCTTTTTCGAGTTCTTCGACTATCTCTTGTTTGGAAAGTTGCTTTGTCTTTTCGAGTTCTTCGAGTATAGTCGGTTTTTTGTCTGGTTCTTCTTTCTCATCGAAGTTCATAGGTTGCAACACTTCCGTATCGTCGCCTCCCATCAAATCGCTCAGCAAATCGTCACTCGTATCTTGTTCTTTGTGAGAATGATTTTTTTCGGCGTTTTCGTTGACTGTCTTGATAAGATTTATGAGGGTCGCTTCCTCTTCTGTGAGAGCTGCCTCCTTTTTTTCCTCATTTTCATTGATGATATTTAGACTGTTGAGTATGTCGTACTGTGTTTCACGAATGTGCTCAAAGCGTTCTCTATCATAATTTGGTGTCTTGTTTTTATGAGCCGTTTCGATGACTTTTTTGAGATCGTATTCTTTCGTACTTTCTTCATCTTCGGAATCGTATTCGTCATCGAAATCTTCGATATCAGGACGAACATTCTCGCGTTTTCGATATTTCGAATCGACGATCTCTTTGATGCGTCCTATATCCAACTCATCATCAGTTGCGATTACTGAAACATTACTAGTCAGGTTGAGTTTCTCGTAATTTTCATCGGATATATCTTTATATATTCCCTTGTGTCTATTAGTTCTACTAGTCTCAGTTTTTTCTTTTTCTTTATAGTACTTGTCCATTCTAGAGTTCATACACTTCACCATTATCATTTTATCATACTTTACTTCATAATCAAATATAAATGTTGCGTAAGAAGGAAAATTAAATTATAATTGTTTACGGGAGGAAAGAACATGAAAAAAGTTATAGTAGATGAAAGTAAATGTATCCGTTGTGGTGCATGTATGGGAATTGCCGAAGATGTATTCAAATCAGGACCGGATGGGGAATCAGTTCCAAAAGTGGACACAGTAGCTGATGACAATAATGAGGCTGTCCTTGCGATGGAAAGTTGTCCTACTAGTGCTATCAGATTAGAAGAAGTCGACGGATGCGAATGGGATCCTTGTGAATGTGAAAATTGCAATTGTGGTGAGTCTTGTGAATGTGAAGACTGCGATTGCGAAGATTGTGAATGCGGATCATGTGACTGTGCTAACGAATAAAAACTGATAAAAAAAGTGAGATAATACTGCCCTAGTATATGGGACATGTTAGCTCACTTTTTTATTTTTAAAATCCTCAATTTTCTTGTGATGAATCTTCTATGAAGGTTTTACTTTTATGAGGTTCTTCTCTTTCAAGACCTTTGAAGTCTCGTTGTCTAAGTGCTTCGTATACCATGATGGCTACAGTATTTGAAAGATTCAACGCGCGAACTTTGTCGGTCATCGGCATGCGCATGCACCTATCGATATAAGGCCCTAGAATCTTGGGTGGAATGCCTGTCGATTCTTTGCCGAATATAAAATACAAATTTTTAGCTTCGTCACTGTAATCGAAACTAGTATGTGGTTTATGACCGTATCTCGTCAAAAAATAGTACTCTCCATTTGGATTTTTTTCAAAAAATTCGTCGATGTTTTTATAAACTGTGTAATCACAATTGTCTATATAGTTAACTCCACTTCTTCTTATATACTTTTCATCTAGACTGAATCCCAAGGGTTCGATGAGGTGTAGTCGCGAGTTGGTCGCGACACATGTTCTCATGATGTTTCCTGTATTGCCTGGGATTTCCGGTTCGAATAAAACTATGTTTATCATATCAATTTTCTCCAATCGAATAATATTTTACACTATTCGTCTTCAAAGTAAAGTCTATACAAAAAGTTTTGAATTTTTTGGTATCGTTTTGAAATTCGTAAATCTTCTTTTCGAGTTCTTTTTTTTGTTCATCATAAGTTGTGAAAAGGAAAGTGTTCTTCGCATTGTTGGGATGATAGATGTTTCCACATATACTGTGAGTGGATGTTTCGTTCGAGTATTTATTATGTATGGAAGTGAAAAGATAATCATCTATTTTTATGTCGTAATCTATTTCTTCGGTCGGTATAAGTTCGTCTTTCTCGTGGGATGCTTCTATGTTGTAAAGTTTGGCTGGTTCTTCAGAGTTTACCGTTAGAATTTTATGTGTATCGTATATTTCGGCGTTTATTCCACCCATGTCGATCGAGCCATCTAGTGTACGGTGGCAAGTTTCGATACTTCTGCCTGCCGTTTTTCCTAAAGATTGTTGAACAGCGTCGACTATTTGGCAATAGCCTTCTTCTTTTTTAGGGTCGTCAATTTTCATCGAATAACTACCACTTTTTATAGATATGTCATATTTATCATCGACAGTGAGTTTATCCATAGCTTCATTGTTTTTGAAAGTTGAATTTTCAAAATAAGTCGATTTTTTTAAAATTGTCTCCAATTTATCTAATCGCACTTTTTCGATAGAATCCGTCTCCAATTCTGGCTCGCGAGGTGTCTCTAATATTTTGATAGACAAAACTCCTATTATCGATAAAAGTGCGATGGCACCTGTAAAAATCAATGTCTTTTTCATGAATTATTTCCTTTCTTTCATTTTGGCATCTATTTTATCAACAAAATGATAACACATCGTGAGAGTGATTGCATCAAAAAAATATCACCAAATTAGGCGATATGTCAATTTTGATAAGTGCTAGTTACTCCAAAATATGTTTCCATAGTGATCCAATTTCCACCATTGTAGAGTTTCGTAGCAAGGTCTACACCGACAAATCTTAGATGCCATGGTTCATAGATGTATCCTGTTTCATTATCTTTGCCTTTCGGATAACGTATTATGAATCCATATTTGTGACAATTTTCATTTACCCATTTGCCTTCTTTGGTGTTGGCGAACGATTCACTCACTGTGTTCAAGTCGAAAGCAAAACCCGATTGATGTTCACTGTGGCCTGGGCGTGCAGAGTATGTATCCGCGGCCAATTTACCACTGCTGTTCACGTATCCTCCATATAGAGCACTTTGATATGAATACGAACGATACCCACTTGCAATCCACAGTCCCATGCCTTGTGATGCGGCGTCGTTTTTCATTTTGGTATAAGCTGCATAGGCGTCTTTGTCGAGACAATTTGCACAGTTGGCTGTAGTCACAGGGACTTGTGAATTAGCCGGGATATAAGTACTCGGCAGTGGATAAGTCTTGTTGACTATCAATATTCCATCGATGTATGTTACTCCATTTTTAACTTCGATGGCAAAACCATTGGGCGTCACTCCTGTGCTAGTATTATTGTTTGCGTCAGTTGGTTGTTGAGGTTTATCCGTGTTGGGTTTTGAATTTGAATTGCCATCACTAGGATCTTTTACGGTTGGTTCATCGTCAGGTGTGTCAGGTTCCGTCGGCTTTGGATCATTTTCATTTTTATCGTTTTCATCTTTTTCATTTTCGTCATCTAAATTTTGATCTTTGTCTTGTTCATTGTCCGTGATTTGTTTATCTTCCTCTAATGGTTTTTGAGAATTGGTCATTTTTAAAACACCCCAAATTGTTCCATTTATAATGAGAGTCAAAAAAATCAATTTTATGAGTGTCGTCCTAAACTTTTTGTTTGCCTTCACTTTTTTAATATTTGCTAATGCTAATCCTATGAAGAACGATGGCACCAAGATCGTAAGTCCCAAAAATATGAATTCTAAAATTTTCATTTTCATGTCTCCCAACTAATTATATTTTATCGAGTCAATTGTACCAAATTTCTGACGAAAAGTCTTTAGTTATAAAAAAAATTATTGAAAA
>CAOJEC010000022.1 GCA_948433885.1 uncultured bacterium
GAGAGGCTGAAAAAATAGAAACTGCAAAGACTATGTTGAAAGATGGAATCGCACCCGAAGTAGTCCAAAAATATACCAAGTTGTCGATCAGTAAAATAATGACATTGTTGTGATAAGTAACCTTTTTTAAAAGGGTGTGACTATTTTGATGTTTTTTGCTATAATTAGTTTGTAAGAGGTGATATCTAATGCATGTCAACTTCGATGGCAAATATACATATGTTCGTGTCAAAAGAAAAGCAATAAAGAACATATATTTTAAGTGGGATAAAGACGACTTGATAGTTACTTGTAATAATTACTTATCTCAAAGGGAAATAGAAAAATTGATCAAAAAGAATCAAGGTAGTTTGATAAAGTTAAAAGAAAGAACCCCAAAAAGCGATTTGAAGAGTAACGAAATGTACTATCTCGGAGAAAAGCACATAATCGAATTCGATGGAGTCAGTAAAACTTATATAGATGGCAATAAAATTATCAGCAAAGATAAAGATGAATTGCAGAAATTTTTAAACTATCAATGTGTAGTAATTTTCAATTCTCGATTAGAGAGACTGAAAAGTCAATTTGACGATTTGCCGGAGTTCAGACTTCGTATAAGACATATGTCGACGCGATGGGGTGTCTGCAATACGAAAAGTATGACTGTCACATTGAATTCGGAACTCATCAAAAAAGATGTGTCATTGATCGACTATGTTATAATTCACGAACTTTGTCATTTTAAGCATATGAACCACTCTTCGGCGTTTTGGAGCGAGGTAGAAAGATATTATCCATATCATAAAATGGCACGAAAAATGCTAAAGGAGAGTCAAAATGATTGAGTCTATCAATAATGAAAAAGTGAAATCGTGGGCCAGATTGAACGATAAAAAATACCAAAAGGAGACAAATTTATTTCTTGTCGAAGGTGAACACTTAGTAGAAGAAGCCTTCAAATGTGGACGGTTGAGAGAAGTCATAGTTTTAGATGGTATTGATTGCAAATACGAGAATTTTTATAAAGTATCCGAACAAGTGATGAGAAAAATTAGTACTTTGACAAACGTTCCTCGAATGGTCGGTGTCGCTCGGATGCCCAAACCTCATGAGGTAGAAGGAAACGTTCTTCTTTTAGACGGTGTACAAGATCCTGGCAATATGGGAACTATAATAAGAAGTGCCGTGGCATTTGGTGTGAATACAATCGTGTTAGGTGAAGGCTCGGTGAGTATTTATAATCCGAAAGTAGTTCGTGCGACAGAAGGTCTTTTGTTTCATATAAACATAATCGAAGCATCGATAGAAAATATGATACTTGAACTCCAAAAAGAAGGCTATACGACGTATTCTTCAAAAGTAGATGGAGGTACCAATATTGCCGACATCGAATTTTCTAAAAAGAGTGCGATAGTAGTTGGAAATGAAGGAAAAGGTGTTAGACAGTCTACAAGTGATTTGTGCGACGAATATCTCTACATACCTATGAGGGAAACGTGCGAATCTTTGAATGTAGGTGTGGCCACTTCGATAATCTTATACGAACTAAGTAAGAATATTTGACATATGATACTATATGAAAGTTATTAGTATTGATGAGTATATCCCAAACATGGGCATTTTAGTCAGCTTAGAGGATAAAGAAGACTTTCATTCTATAAAGGGTAGTATCAACATGGACATCAATAGACTACTCGATAACCCGAGTAAATATTTAAATAAGAGAGATACATACTATTTTTATTGTCAGCAAGGTTCTCGAAGTCGACGAGCAGTACAAATTTTGGGTGTATACGGTTATAATGTTGTAAAGGTGACGCTATAAAGTCACTTTTTTATTTTATTTGAGTAGCGAAATGTGGTATATTTAAGATGGTGGAGACTATGAGGGATATATTAAAAAAAATCGATAAACCTTTATTATTTGCAGTCGTGCTCTTATGTATAATAGGGCTCGTCATGGTTTTTAGTGCGTCGAACATCTCTTCCGTTTTGCAATACAAAGTCACCTCATATTACTTTTTTAAAAAACAGCTTCTCGTCATGGTCGCAGGATTTGCTTTCGGGTTCATCTTTTTGTTGAATTTTCCGACTAGCAAATATCATTATCTCAAGAGTTTGATGATGCTCGGCATAATGGGATTATTGGGCGGTTTGTTCGTGTACGGTACTATCACGAACAGTGTACGAAGTTGGTATAAATTTGGGCTATTTTCTTTGCAGCCTTCCGAATTTGCAAAGACCGTCGTGATCATCTATATGGCCTGTTATTTTGGTAAAAATATCGATTGTGAAAGAAGATTTTTCTTCTTGAGACCTATAATTGCATGTATGCTCGTCACAGGACTCATCTTTATACAGCCAGATTTGGGAACGACGGCAATCATGGGGCTTTTAGTATTTTTCATCTTCATGGCTGTACCATTCAACAAAGATGATAAAGATGTAAAAATAGTACGCATATTGGGTGTTTGTGGTATCATTTTAGTTGCCGCTTTTATGATGTTCGGAGGTAAATTTTTGAATTCTGAGCAGACTAGCCGTTTGAATTATAGGGCTCCTTGTACGAGGCCTGCCGACAAGACGGGATATCAAGTTTGTAATGGAATGATCGCGATCAACAATGGTGGCTTGTTCGGAGTAGGGCTCGGGAACAGTACACAAAAATATTTGTATTTGCCCGAAGCACATACCGATTTTATATTTCCGATAATCGTAGAAGAATTGGGAAGCGTCGCTGGAGCAGGCATAATCTTGCTGTATGCGTTCATATTGTTCAGATGTTTAAAGATCGCCAAAGGAGCACGAGATTTGACGGGATCACTCATAGCATATGGTACTTTTGTCACTATCTTGTTACATTTGATAGTCAATTTTGGAGGAATATTGGCTCTCATGCCTCTGACAGGAGTTCCGGTTCCTTTGCTCTCTTATGGTGGTAGTGTCACATTGAATACTCTCATTTTGATATTTTTGACATTGAGAGTTTCATACGAAGGAAACAAAGCAAAAGAAAAACGTCAAAATAAAAAAGGCCCGACTAGATAGTTGGGTCTTGTTGATCGAAATCGTAATCGAGCGATGGTTCATAATCGGTGAAGAATGTCGTATATTCGGCAGGTATCGCTTTTTTAGTGTCGACATAATCATCTATAATTTCGTTCTTCAATGAATAGATGGCCGCTTTCCATACGAAAGATCTCACATTTTCGCCTTGCTCTTTTATAAATTGATCGATTTCTTATTGTGTATCGAATCTCGCAACGCATTGGCCATCATGTAAAACATAATATCTTATGATTATTCCATTTTGATTTGTCGTGCCACGAGGCTCTTTATCATAAATAGATGAGTAATATACATTCGAACCGGAAATTGGCGCGTATATTTTAATTCCTTTTGTAGACTCATCATCGTTCAAGCTTTGATCATCGTCGTTTGGAATCTCTACAGGAATTTTCGGTTTTGTGCGATCGATCGGGCTAATTATAGATGGAGGATCTTGAAATATTGGTTTTTGTTCATCCATAAGTACATCAGAAGATGATAAAGATAACAATGGCAATGCATTTAGTAGTAGCGCTCCCATGACGACTGCTTTTCTCAACGTGGCATTTTTTGTCTTCGTAGGGTAGAAAGACAATTTTGGAAGAGGAATTTATTGAACAGGCAAGAGTTGTAAAACGAAGAGTGATTTGCTATAATTATCGTAGGTAGAAAGAGTGCAATTATATGATTAATATATACGATATGACGAGGGAAGATTTGATCGAGTGGCTCAATACTCAAAATGTGAAATCTTTCAAAGCAATACAAATATACGAATGGTTATACGGTAAGAGAGTGACTACTTTCGATGAAATGACCAACTTAAAAAAAGAATTTATCGATACTTTAAAGAATACTTTTACTATAGAGGGACTCATAATAAAGCGAAAACAAGAAGATGATACGGCCATAAAGTACCTCTTCGAGCTACGGGATAAGAATTTGATCGAAGCTGTCGTTATGAAGCACGATTATGGTACAAGTGTATGTGTTTCCTCACAAATCGGATGTAATATGGGATGTGCCTTTTGTGAAAGTGGACGATTGAAAAAGGTTAGAAATTTGTTGCCAGGTGAAATAGTCGGGCAATTGTTGAAGATCGAAGAAGATGCTAACCTTCGCATCAGCAGTGTCGTCATCATGGGTATCGGTGAACCATTCGATAACTACGACAATATAGTTCGCTTTTTGAAGATAATAAACGACGCGAAGGGAATGGCTATAGGGGCTCGTCATATTACCGTTTCGACTAGTGGACTAGTTCCTAAAATATACGAATTTGCCGAACTTCCTTTGCAAATAAACTTGGCGGTAAGTCTACATGCACCGAATGACGAGATAAGAAATAAAATTATGAAAGTCAACGAGGTTTACAATATTGACACTTTGATGGAGGCAATTAGGCATTATTCAGCAAAAACCAATAGACGAGTTACTATAGAATATGTTATGCTTAATGGGGTTAATGATACTAAAGAGTGCGCTTTCGAGTTAGTGAATCTTTTAAGAGGCATGAACGTATATGTCAATTTGATTCCATACAACGAAACTAGCCATTTGGAATTTAAAAAATCGACTCAGAAGAGAAAAGATGAATTTTTTGAAATACTCAACAAAAATGGTATTACAGTAACCGTCAGAAGGGAGTTCGGAGGTACGATAGATGCGGCCTGCGGACAACTAAGAGCGAACGAGGTGAAAGATAAATGAAATCATTTTATTTGACCGACCCGGGAATAGTTAGAAGTCACAACGAGGATTCGGTGACGATCGTAGAAAACATGTTAGGAGAACACATGTTGATCGTAGCAGACGGCATGGGTGGTCATAGGGCAGGAGAAATAGCGAGTGGCATTGCTGTAGAGCATTTGAGTGAGAGGTTCAAAGCATTGTCTTCGATAGGAAGCAAGTTGGATGCGATCAATTGGCTAGACGAAAACGTTGCCATAATCAATGCTGAGATAATCAAATATGCGAATAGCAATCCGGAATGTATGGGAATGGGGACGACTTTGGTTGTCGCAATATTGACTGACGATTTCTTGATATTCGGAAACATAGGAGATTCGAGTGGATTCGTAATGAAAAACCGCAAATTGCACAAAGTAACAAAAGATCATACATTTGTCAATGTGTTGGTGGAGTCGGGCGAGTTGACGGAGGAAGAAGCTCAAAATCATCCGAAGAAAAATGTTTTGATGAGAGCTCTCGGTGCAAGCGATAAACAAGAACTCGATAAATTTGCTGTAGAGACCGATGTCGATGCGATTGTTCTATGTAGCGATGGACTTACGAATATGCTTTCTGTAGAACAAATAGAGAGCGTTTTGAACGACGAAGAATTGGATATCGAAACTAAACTCAAAAAATTGGTTCGCAAATGTAATTCGAGAGGTGGTACCGACAATATTTCGGTCGCATATCTAGTTAAGGAGAGTAATGGTTTATGATAATGAAGGGGCAAAAAATAAACGACCGCTATCAAATCATCAAATCGATCGGCGAAGGCGGGATGGCCAATGTCTATTTGGCATACGATACTATTCTCGATAGAAATGTTGCTGTTAAAGTATTGAGAGGAGATTTGGCCACCGACGAAAAATTTGTTCGTAGATTCCAAAGAGAAGCCTTGAGTGCATCTAGTCTGTCACATCCGAACATAGTCGAAGTGTACGATGTCGGAGAAGACAATGGATCGTATTACATCGTCATGGAATATATCGAAGGAAAACATTTGAAGGAACTCATAAAAAAACGTGGAAAACTGACTTTGAGTGAAGTAATAGATATAATGAGTCAAGTGTGTGATGGGCTTGCTACGGCGCACGATTCGTATATAATTCATCGGGACATCAAACCACAAAACATCATGATTTTGGATAGTGGCTTGGTAAAGATAACGGACTTCGGAATCGCGATGGCACTCAACAGTACTCAATTGACACAGACGAATTCGGTCATGGGAAGTGTCCATTATTTGCCTCCTGAGCAGGCTAGCGGAAAAGGTTCGACAATGCAAAGTGACATTTATTCTATGGGTATACTCATGTACGAACTTCTAACGGGATCTTTGCCATTTCGAGGAGAGAATGCCGTAGAAATAGCGCTTAAGCAGTTGAAAGAACCTATTCCGAGCATCAAGGATAAGTTACCAGACGTTCCAAATTCGATAGTAAATATCGTCAAAAGGTCGACGGCCAAGAATCCTAAAAATAGATATACGGATGCTCGAGAAATGCTAGATGATATCAAAACGGCGATGGATGATTCGCGTGTCGATGAAGCGATTTTCAAATTCGAATTTCCCGAAGTAGAAGATATCGATAAACAAGCTAGTAAAAAAGTCAAAGAAAATCTTTCGGAGTCAAAAAAACAAGCGACGGAGGAACCTATAATATCAAATAAAGTGACGGAGGACGAAGTGAAAAAGGAAAACAAATTGCTTTTAATTTTAGGCGCTGTATTCACAGGAATTGTCGTGTTAGTGACAGCCATATGTATCGTCTTACCTAGAGTGACGAGTGTCGGCAATGTCAAAGTTCCCGATGTATCTAGTATGAACGAAGTAGAGGCAGAGGAAGCTCTCATCGAAGAAGGTCTCGTCGTCAATACCGAATTGAAGTACATTTCGAGTGAAACTATTCCTGAGGGAAAAGTTGTCAAAACCGATCCTTCAGCAGGCAGAACAGTCAAAGAAGGTACAGAAGTCACAATTTACATTTCGACAGGTGAAAATATGCTCACTTTGGACGATTATACGGGCAGAAATTATATAGAAGTAAAAGCTATTTTGGAAAGTACTTATAAGATGAATGTCATAACCGAAAAGCGGGCAGTCGATAAACCGGAAGATTACAAAGCTAGTGAGATTATAGATCAAAATCCTAAACCAGGTGAGAAAGTAGCAGAAGGTGGCACGATTACGCTATACTATCCAGATATAGAAGAAGTATATCCTGACTTCACGAATGGAGATTATTCTTTAGCCGATATAGAAAAATTTGCTGAAAAGAATGGATTGAAGTTCACTCCTAAATATCGTGAGACGAGTGAGTATCCGGCAGGAACTATTTTCGAACAAAGTAGACAACCTAATTCGCGCATCACTGCAGGAGCATCGTTCACAGTGACGATCGCCCAAGAACCTTTGGATGAAGGTCCAGTTGTTCCACCGACAGTAGACGGAGGCAATACACCATCCGATGACATTCAAGGAGATGGCGGCAATGAATAAAGACGGTAAAATCATAAAAATCGTGAGCAACTTGTATACCGTCTTAGTCGAAGGCGACCTTTACGATTGCCGCGCTCGAGGAAAATTTAGAAAAGACGCAGTTACCCCTCTAGTAGGGGACTTTGTCGTTATAGATACCGAGAATGCTTACATTTTGGAAATAAAAAAACGCAAAAACGAACTTGCTCGTCCAATGATTGCGAATGTGGATGCCGCGTTAGTTTTGACGAGTGTAAAAGAACCCGATTTATCGCTGAACTTATTAGATAAAGAGCTAGCTGCAATAAGTCACGAAGGTATCGAACCGATTATCGTATTATCGAAGATGGATTTACTAAACTCCAAGGAATTAGCAAAAATCAAAAAGCTCATAAAATATTACAAAAAAATCGGATTCGATGTCATTACGAATAGACAGCGTTTCAAGTTAAGACGTCTCATAAAAGGTAAAACAGTCGTTTTGACTGGTCAAACGGGAGCTGGCAAGAGTACCTTGCTTAATAAACTCGATAAGAGTCTCGATTTGAAAACTAGTCCAATAAGTACCGCATTAGGTCGAGGAGTGCATACGACTAGACATGTCGAATTATTCGAAGTTGTGGGGGCTTTCATTGCCGATACGCCTGGATTCAGTGCCTTGGATTTGAATTTTCCTCGCGAAGAATTGAAACATGTTTATCCCGAATTTAGAGAGGTTTCTTGTAAATTTCAAAATTGCGAACACGACGGCGAAAAAGACTGTGGAGTAAAGACTGCCTATGAAACAGGAAAAATATTGCCTAGTCGATACGAAAATTATATAAAATTTAGAGGTGAAATGAAATGAAGTTAGCAGTATCTATTTTGGTAACGGATTACGATGAAGAAGAAACTATAGCACGAATAAATGAGACAACTGCCGATTATTTGCACGTAGATGTGACCGATGGATCTTTCGTTTCTCAAAGGACGCCTCAAAGAGATTTTTTGCATACGAGCAAGAAACCTTTGAATGTTCACTTGATGGTCTCCAGGCCTTTCGATTACATTTCGATGTTCAAAGAGTTGCAAGCCGAGTCGATTACCATTCAGGCTGAGTTGGAAGACGATTTGAATAGTCTTTTGGATTACATTCACGAGCTCGGGATGAAATGCGGCTTGGCTTTATGCCCTAAAACATCTGTCTCGGCAGTAGAGGAATATGCTAATAAGTTGGACGAAGTGCTCATCTTGAGTGTCACTCCGGGCGTGGGCGGACAGAAGATGATCGAAAGTACTTTAGATAAGATAGAAGAACTCGAGAATTTGCGTGAAAAAGAAGGATACCAGTTCAAAATCTTCGTCGACGGAGGAGTAAATGGCGAGACGATAGGAAAAATTCGAGGGGCCGATGCTGTGATAGTCGGATCGTTCATTTGTAAAAGCGAAGATTATCAGGCTCAAATAGACAAACTTGGTCTTTAAAAAATCTACGGATGATGATAAAATAATACTTAAGAAAGAAGTGATATTATGCAAAGCATAGTGATAAAAAAGTACGAATCTAAAAAAAATTTGATGCATCCAGTCATCTTTTTGGTCATCGGATTGTTGTTGCTTTTCAATCCAGGAGGCATAACCGAATTCATATCGTATATTTTTGGAGGAGTTTTCTTGGCTATGGGAATAATGAAGTTCATAATCGATGCCAAGAGGTTCGATAAGACGACAGGAGATTCTTTTTACAGTGCTACGATGGTAGTTTTGGGTGTCATTTTTATCTTTTTCTCGGGTACTATCGAATTCATCATAAGATTAGCCATCGGTTCTTGGATAATAATAAATGCTCTCAATACCATTGCGATAGGAGCTAATTTAGTAAAATTAGAAAAAAATTCGGTTGTCACTCTCATTATCGGGTTCATTTTGCTCATCATGGGATTGTACACGATCTTCGTGTCGAATTTGATTTTGTCAACTTTGGGACTAGTCATTACCATATATGCCGTATTAGAAATAGTCGACTATTTTTACATTCAGGCGAAAAGTAGGTAGGTGTCGACATGTTGAAGATAGAAAACTTGAGTATAGAAGTCGAACAAAAGCGTATAATCGAAGATTTTAGTCTTTCCATCCCGAAAGATGAGATACATGTTATCATGGGTCCAAATGGAACGGGCAAAAGTACGATATTGAAGACGATAATGGGGCATCCCGATTATAAGGTCACTTCCGGTTCGATATATTACAATAATGAAAGAATAGATACCCTTCAAGCAAATGAAATTGCGACGAGGGGCGTTTTCTTAGTCGAGCAAAATCCGACCGAAATCGCAGGAGTTACGAATGCCGAAATGTTGAGAGCCGCATTGACAGACCGTGGCATAAAAGAATCGGTATTCGAATTCAACAAGAGACTTTCTCTTTCTTGTGATAGATTGGGTATAGATAAATCTTTTTTACATAGAAATATAAACGAATTCATGAGTGGTGGAGAAAAGAAAAAGAACGAGCTGTTACAAATAGATGTATTGAAGCCATCTTTGATCTTGTTAGACGAATTGGACAGCGGTTTGGATATTGATAGTTTGAGAACGCTTTCCAATGGACTTTTGGAGTACAAAAGAGAGACCAAGGCATCTATACTGATCATCACTCATCATACAAATATATTAGAATATTTGACGCCCGATAAGGTATATATTTTAAATGGAGGCCGAATAATGATGGAAGGCGGCATGGAACTAGCTAATAAAATCGAAAAAACGGGCTTTAAAGGGGCGTTTAGTATAAGTGAACGGTAAATACGAGAATAATATAATATTGAGTGGTGGAGTTCGCGATTTGGATAAATTCCACGACTCGGTGCAATTTATCGTCAAGGCGGATACAGTTGTCAATGCGATCAATTTACATAACAATATGTCTTTGAAATTCATCGTCGAGAAGGGAGTGACTCTCGTATTCAATGTGTTCGATTATGCAGTAAGTTTAGAGACGAACGTCGAAATAGAGGCGGATGATGAGGCAAGTTTTGTCATGAATGTCGCTTTTATCGCAGAGACAAAATACGATTTGAATGTCGAGACTAAGCTATACGGCAGTAATATAAACGGAATTTTGAATGTTCGTGGCATCAATGAAAGAGAAGGAACAGTCAAAGTTCTCATGAATGGAACGGTGGCTGGAGAGACGAAAGGAAACGTTTTGAATGAATATGCCAAAGTATTGAATAAAAGTGATCATTCGAATGTCTTAATACCGAATTTGATCGTCAACACGAACGAAGTCGAAGCCAACCATGGTGTATCTATCGGTCACATCGACGAAAGACAATTGTTTTATATGATGAGTAAGGGACTTTCTAAATACAGTGCCGTTAAGATGATCGAAGAAGGTTTTCTCATCGATATAATGAGTGACGATATTAAGCAAAAAATACAAAATATACTTGTAGGGAGGTGAGTATTATGAACGTGATGAAAGATTTTCCTATGCTCAACAAGGATATTATCTATTTGGACAATGGAGCGACGACGTTTAAACCTCAATGTGTTATCGATGCAATGAGTGACTACTATTCTAATTATTGTGCGAATGCTCATAGAGGAGATTACGATATCAGTTTGAAGGTAGACATGGCTTACGAAGGAACGAGAGATAAAGTTCAAAAATTCATCAATGCCAAACATCGAGAAGAGATAATTTTTACAAGTGGCGCTACGGAATCTCTGAATTTGATTGTAAATGGTTTTTTTGACAATGTTATGGAAGCTGGAGATGAAATACTGATAAGTGACTCCGAACATGCTTCTAATGTACTGCCGTGGTTTAGATTGGCTCAAAATAGGGGAGCCGTCATCAAATATGTACAACTCGACGAATCGTTTCATGTCACTTTAGAAGCCGTCAAGAGATCTATCACGCCTAAGACAAAAGTCATCGCCTTAGCAGAAATTACCAATGTAGTTGGAGATATCAGACCGATCAAAGAAATTACGGATTTTGCACATAAAAATAACATATTCGTCGTCGTGGATGGGGCGCAGAGTGTTCCTCATAAAAAGTGCGATGTTCAAGATAGTGACGTGGACTTCTTGGCTTTCTCTGCTCACAAAATGTGCGGACCGACGGGTGTCGGTGTTCTTTATGGAAAAAGAGAATTACTAGAAAGTGTTATTCCTGTCAATTTTGGAGGCGGGATGAACGAATCTTTCGACAGCGAGAAGGAAGTATTTTTGAAGGAATTGCCTACTCGTCTAGAGGCGGGTACTCCAAATATAGCAGGTGTGATCGGTTTAGGCGCGGCAATCGAATATTTGGAACAAGTAGGAATGGACAACATTTTCTATCACGAAATATCTTTAAAAAAGTATTTGGTGGAAGGTCTATCGCGTATTCCTTTTATAGATATCATAAACGACGAATGTGATTCGGGTATTTTGGCTTTCAATGTCGATGGCATTTTCGCTCAGGATGTTGCCATTTATTTGAACAAATACAACGTGTGCGTACGAGCAGGAAATCATTGTGCTAAAATTTTGAAGAAATCCGTCGGTGTGCGAAATACTGTGCGTGTCAGCTTGTATTTTTACAATACGAAAGAGGAAATAGACACATTGATCGATCTCTTGAGCGATAGAGATAAGATTATGAAGGAAATGATTTAAATGGATGAAAATTTGAAAAGAGACATCATTTTGGACAATTATACCAATCCTGAAAATAAAAGTCGTGTCGAAGATGAATCTTATATAGGTGTCAATTCGAACAATTCTTCTTGTATAGACAACATAGATCTTTGGGTAAAAATCGAGGACGGTATCATAAAAGATATAAAATTCGATGGGGAAGCATGCGCGATAAGTACTGCAAGCACTTCGATCATGACAAAAGAGCTGGCCGGAAAGACGATCGATGAGGCTAGAAAATTCATAGAAAACTTTTATAATATGATAAACGAAGAAGAGTACGATGAGAATGCGTTGAACGAAGCGTTGGTATTCGACACGATATACAAACAGGCCAATCGCAAGACATGTGCAACTTTGCCATATAAAGGCATACAGGATGCGATCGACATATACGAGAAGAGATGAGCTTTCTCTTGACGATATATGGTTAGTTGGAAACTTTTTAAAGGATGAGGAAGAGTTCTCTTCCTTTTTTTGAAACTATATATTTGTATGTTTTAGGATCAGTTTACATCGAAATGGTTTTATGATAAAATCATAATAGAAAAGCAGGTGCAAAGATATGAAAAGTGGGTTTGTCAGTATCATAGGAAGGCCTAATACAGGTAAAAGTACGTTGTTGAATTCGATAGTAAACGCCAAATTGGCCATCACGAGCAATGTGGCCGGAACGACAAGAAATACGATCGAGGGCATCTATAATGAACCGGAAACACAAATAATTTTTATAGATACTCCCGGCATTCACAAACCTAAAAATAAATTGGGTAAAATACTCAACAAGGAAACTTATACGGCCATCAAAGATATCGATGTAATATTATTTTTGATCGACGCGTCCGAGAAGATGGGTAGGGGAGACGAATTCATTTTGAAAACTCTCAAATCTACCGATGTTCCGGTCGTTCTTGTGATCAATAAAATAGACAAGATAAGTCCCGAGGAACTCGTAAAAGTAATCGACGAATATAAAGATGTATATACGTTCTCCGATATCGTGCCGATCAGTGCTTTAAAGGATGACAATATAGAAGAACTGCTAAAAGTGGTGAAGTCTTACTTGAAAGACAATATCCGTTATTATAACAGCGATCAAGTGACGAATTTGAATCCCAAGTTTATGATAAGCGAATTGGTACGAGAAAAAGTATTGCGACTAACTACTGAAGAAGTTCCGCATTCGGTGACTTGTGTGACGACACATTATGAAGTGAAGAAGGATATAGTCGAAGTATATGTCGACATCATAGTGGATAGGGATTCTCTCAAAAAGATCATCATAGGAAAAGGTGGGGCGATGCTCAAGGAAATCGGTTCACAGGCGAGGGTCGATATAGAAAGTATGTTCGACAAGAAAGTGTATTTGGAACTCTATTGCAAAACTGTGCCGAAATGGCGCGATAGAGAGATGTTACTGCGGGATTTAGGTTTCTCTCAAGATGAGTGAATAAAAAGGTCATAAACACCCCAAAATATAGTTAGAAAAGGGGAATACATATGACCAAAAAGGAAGCATGGGAAATATTTAAGAAATCCGGCAAAATTCAAGATTATTTGAATTATAAAAAAATAGTCAGAAAAGAGGATTAATATGATAAGAGAGTTCGAAGGTATCGTCGTTTCCGAAACGCCTTACAGTGAATCGAGTAAAATAATCAACATTTTGACTAAAGATCAAGGTGTGATCGGTGTAATGGCGAAAGGTGCAAAGCGAATAAAGAGTCCTTTGAGGGTCGCGACCGAACGATTCACTCTCGGTATCTTCAGTGTCTATTATCACAAAGACAAACTCTCGACATTGGTAAGCGCAGATATAATCAATCCGCTTTTAAATATCAAAACCGACATCGTCAAGATCGGTTATCTAACGTACATCGTCGAATTAGCGCATCAAACGGCAAAGCAAAATGATGATGAGCACATATATGCCATATTGAAGTCGGCCATTTTGAAAATCGAAGAAGGAAAGGATCCGATGGTCATAACGAACATATTGGAACTCAAGATGCTCGACTATTTGGGTGTCGGGATCGATTTGGATAAGTGTATCAAATGTGGCAGCAAGACGAACATATTGACGATAAGCGGCGACGAAGGAGGGTACATTTGTTCCGATTGTAGGACAAACGAACTGATCTACAGCGATAAAACTATCAAGATGTTCAGATTGTATTATTATGTAGATATAAATTCTATCACCGATTTGAAGATAAGCGAAGAAGTGACTCACAATATCGACAAGATCCTTACCGATTATTACGAACGATTCACGGGACTATATTTGAAAAGTAAAGAGTTTTTAAAAAGCGTCGCAAAATAAAAAGTAACACTCGAGGTTACTTTTTTAAGATTTCGCAATATTTTTCTTGGCTGATGTTCGGTTTGATGCGATTTTTGTAAATAGGTATCAAATGCATATGGTAGTGTTTTACTTTTTGTTCTTCACCGTAATTGACGACGACTTTGACCGATTCGAGGTCTTCAAATTTCTCTTCCATGCGACTTATGAGCATCTTGGCACATTCGTGAATTTTGCACATAATTTCATCGTCCATATCGAGAATCGTCGTGTAGTGTTTTTTTGGTATTATCAATGTATGACCAGGCATATATGGTGATGCATCCATTATACATATAACATCTTCATTTTCGAAGCATACATTGGCTGGCAAAGTACCTTCAATTATTTTACAAAATACGTCCATATTTTTTCACTCTCCCGTATATTATCTTATCATCAAAAAGATGGTTTAATCAAGTGTAAAGTTTTATAAAGTAGCCTATAGAATTGATGAAAAGAGTGGATGTTTATGATAAAATCTAGATAGAAAGTAGGTTTTCTTTATGAGAAGGAATAGTGTTGCAGGGAAGTTACTCGTGGTATTATTTTTGGCATTGGCTGTCGTCGGTGGGACTTATTTGTACATGTCTAGGAAGACGGATGAAGGAAATCATACTAGCGATGGGGATAAAGTTAAAAAAGGAACGATCAAATTTTTGAATTCGAAATTGGACGGTTCGACGATCACTCAAAGATTCAAAGCCTATATAAATGGCAAGGACATTGATATAGAAATCGATTACAATTACAGTATCGAACCTTTGAATGGAGACGGATCTGGTTATTCTAGACAGGAATTGGTCGAGGGTAAACTCGGCAATACGATTCTCTTTTCTAAGAAAACTAAAACAAATTCGACGAGTCAAAGAGCCGAGCTCTTCGAGACAGGCAAAATAGACAAAGAGTTCACCATAGACTATTTCGATGTCATAAGAGGTATTGATGGCAAGGATTATATAGCAATCGCGACACATATTTACGATTTTGATGATTTGTTGAAAGAAAATTTTCTTTACATTTTAAATGACAAATTGGAAGTGATCAACAAAGAGTTCGATGATATATCGAGATGTCGTTTTGTCAAGACAGCCATGATGATCCATCCAGGCGAAGTGGGTTTATTATCCAACAATAACATTTGGTTTGAAAATGAGCTAAAATATACTAATTTGAGAAGTAGATTTACTTCTGCGATGATAGAGAATGACAAAATATATTTACTGTATCACAACACACTTATCGACGACGTGGGAGGTTTTGGAACTATAGAAAAACGGGTATATACAATTGACAATGATAAATTGGAGTATACTGTTGAAGAAACTTACAAGGCCGATAGTAAATATGGTGACATATGTAAGAAAGAATAAGAGACTAGAGGTCTCTTTTTTGGTACAATTAATTGGGCAGTAGCATATTTTAAAATAGGAGGTTTAATACAATGGCATATTTCAAAGAAATCGTTACGAAGGCAGTCGTAGGGAAGGGTAAAAAAGCCACTACGAATAAATATACTATCAAGCCAGCGGAAAAGCCTAATACTGTCCTAGGGTGCTGGATTATAAACAATAGATTCAACGGAGTGATGTCAGGTGGAAATACTTATGTAAACGGAAGTTTCGATGTCAATGTGTGGTATTCTTATGACAATGATTCCAAAACGGGTGTTGCGACAGGCACTTACAATTACAATGATAAGATGAATGTACCTTTGGCAGGCGGCAATAAGATCACTAGCAATTCAGAAGTAATCGTTCGTTCTTTGTCAGATCCGAATGTCGTCGATGTCAGTATAGATGGCGACAATATCGTCTTCGATGTACGTAAGGAAATGGGTATCGAGGTAGTAGGTGATACAAAAATCCGTGTCAACGTAGATGACAATTACGATGACTACTTGGAGATCGTCGATGACGAAGTACCTGAATCAGTATTCCAAGAAATCGACAATAGTGTAAATGAGGATTATCTAGAGGAAAGTTCAGCACAAAATGAAGAAAGTATAGCTTGATCGGCTATACTTTTTTATCTAATAACAATTCTATAATTTTTTCAGGTTCACTTCGACCTTCTACGATGTCGTTGACACAAGATAAAAGAGGAGCTGCGACGTTCTTTCTTGCGAAGAGCTTGACATAGGCTTTCAAATTTTCGTAACCTTCGACTGTATTTATTTGAAGATATTCCTTTTTCTGAATCTCGTCGCCTAAGGCGAGAACTGTGCCAAAAGTAAAGTTTCTACTGTTTTGACTCGTACAAGTGAGAACTAAGTCTCCGACTCCCGCTAGAGTGTTTGTAGAATGCGGACTTGCGTCTAAACATCCGAAAATTGAACTCATTTCATGTAATGCTTTCGTTATATATAAGCATGATGTTGAATGTCCATAGTTTAGTCCATTCAATAGGCCACTTCCGATGGCGTAGGCATTTTTCAAAGATCCACACATTTCGATGGCTAGAACATCTGAAGAATATTCGAGGTGGGCCGTTTTAAAACAAGGTATGATCTTTTCAAAATCGGAAAAATTCTTTGTTCCTATGGTAAAACCAACAGGTTCTAAGGCAGCTATGTCGACTGCAAAAGTAGGTCCTGAAATCACAGCATAATGATTTTTCGGTAGTATCTTTTCTACGAGATCGGTCATTAATGTACCGTCTTCCAAGATTCCTTTAGATCCAACTACGATCAAAGAACTTTCATCGACATGAGGTGCGATGCCTTCTAATACGGAAGCTACGAAAGGGCTGCTCGTTAAAACGAAGATGATTTCGGCGTCGGCGGCCTCTTCAAATGAGTTGGTGAGATAGGTTCCTTCTCGGGCTAAAACTTCTTTAAAATCTTTCTTTTCAGTCCACATAGTTACTGTGCAGTTCGCATTCAATAAACATGCTGCTATGGCTTTGGCATATACTCCTGAACCCAATATGCTAGTTTTCATTTTTTATTCCTTCTTTCTCGATCGACTTTATATAAATTTTTCTCGTAAGCGTTATTCTTAGGAGAATAGTATATTCTATTCTCAAGTTCTTTTGGCAAGTACGTTTCATCTACCCAATAGTTAGGGGGAAAGTTGTGAGGGTAACGATATTTTAGTGAATGACCCTTGATGACTTCCGGAATATCACCGATATTTCCTTTGCGAATATCTTCGAGAGCACTGTTTATTGCCAAGTATGCACTGTTGCTTTTAGGAGATAGAGCCATTTCCGAAACGACGACAGCTAACGGTATGCGTCCCTCATCTATACCTAGCATTTTGACTGCTTCGACTGCAGCGTGTACTTTCGGTCCTATACCCGGATTAGCCAAACCTATATCTTCGTATGCGATGACAGTCATCCTTCTAAATAGACTATCCAAATCGCCGATTTCTAAAAGCATTGCCATGTAGTAGATGGCTGCATTTACGTCGCTTCCTCGAATAGATTTTTGAAAGGCACTCAGTAGCTCGTAATGACCATTTCCATTTTTATCAGTATATAATACCAGTTTATCATCGATATTTTTGAGAATTTCCAAAGTAATTTTCTTATCTTTGCTTATGTAATAAGCCATTTCTAAAGTATTGAGAGCACTTCTAAAATCTCCATTCGCCACATTGGCAATATATTTTAAACTGTCTTTATCAATTTTTAAACTGTCGAACTTCTTGGCGGCTTTTTTCAAACCGGTGATGATTGCTTCTTCGGTAAGGTCGGCAAGTTCGAATATTTGTACACGACTTCTAATAGCGGGATTGATAGAGTAGTAGGGGTTAGACGTGGTGAGGCCGATCAAGACGATCAATCCACTTTCTACATATGGCAGCAGAAGATCTTGCTTATCTTTGTTCAAACGATGTATCTCGTCCATGATGAGGATCATTTCACCATTCATTTTGGCTTCTTCTATGACGATATCGAAGTCCTGTTTGTTGTTGATTGTAGCATTGAGCATCCGATATGGTTTATCCAATTCGTGGACTAGAGCGTTCGCTATTGAGGTTTTTCCCGTGCCCGGTTTGCCCCATAAAATCATCGAAAAAAGGCGACCATTTTTGACTAAGTTTGTAAGTAAACCATCTTTTCCTGCCAAGTTATCCTGTCCGACTATATCTTTTAGATGTTCAGGTCTCATCGTGTTGGCCAACAGTTCCATAGCGAGCACTTCCTTTCTATGCACATAAACAATATTATAAAACAATTTATAGTCATTTACTAGGTAAAATGTTATAATGAGTGTATAGTGGGTGAGCGATTTTGAGATTTATAGATGAGTTTTTATTGGATTTGAAGTATGCAAAAAATTATTCTTCGAACACGATCGTGTCCTATCAAAATGATCTAAGTCAGTTTGCAGAGTTCATCGGGATCGAGTTGGATAATGTATCGGGAGATGATATCAAAAAATATGTAAGAAGTTTACACGAACTCAAAGAAAAGTCATTGGCCCGAAAATTGTCTTCGATTCGGATGTTTTACGACTTTATGGTAAAGAGAAGATTCATGGATGCGAGTCCTATGACGGGCATAGATGGGCCGAAGATAGGGAAGTATTTGCCGGATGTTTTGAGTGTAGAAGAGGTCGATAGATTACTCGACTTCACTTGCGACAATGATTTTTCTTTCCGAAATAGATGTATATTGGAACTACTTTACAGCACAGGACTAAGAATAAGCGAACTCGTTTCCTTGAAATTGGAAAATATCGTATTGGATGAAGCATTCGTCAAAGTGATGGGGAAGGGATCCAAAGAGAGAATCGTTCCTTTAAACGACGTGGCTTTAGATTATCTAGAGAAATATATCAAAGAGGTTCGTCCTCGTATGCTCAAAGGAGTGACAACTGACGACTTGTTTTTAAATAATCACGGCAAAGGATTGACTAGACAAGCAGTTTTCAAAGTCATCAAAAAAAGAGCAGAGGAGATACATCTCAAAAAGAGTATCAGTCCTCACACTCTCAGACATTCTTTTGCTACACATCTTTTACAAAACGGTGCGGACATTCGGTTCATACAAGAACTTTTGGGACATGCCGAACTAGGGACGACAGAAATTTATACGCATATCGCGAACGAAACTTTGAAACGAGATTACGACGAATACAATCCTCGGGACAATTAAAAAAGGGATGGGTCCCTTTTTTAGTTATTATTGCTGCGGTTGTTTGCTCTAGCAGAGTTTTTAGCTGAATTTCTTGCATTGTTTCTTGCAGAATTCTTTGCTGAATTTCTAGCAGAGTTTTTGTTGTTGTTTGAACTTTGTGCATTAGATCTTGCACTGTTATTTGCTTTATTCATAATTAACCTCCCACTATTATTGTGGACAATGTTTAAAAGTAAATTCATGGTAATAAGTGGATATTATAATTTATTATGTCGAATCATATAATTTAAGGATTTGAAAGTAGGTTATTTATGGAATTAGTTTGGCCGTTCATTTTGGCTTCTATATCGGGTTTATCGACTATGTTGGGTTGTCTTGGGATATTTGTCCCAGTGAAAAGAAAAGACGAATTTATCACGTTTGCAATAAGTTTGTCTCTATCAGTCATGCTGATGGTGAGTATATTCGATTTGATTCCAAGTTCACTTCCAAACCTTGGAAATGACATGATACAAGGTATTATCGTATTTACCATTTTCTTCGTACTAGGGGTAGTTTTAGTCAAAATCTTGAACAAGTTGATCGAGAAAGAGAAGGCTAGTAACAACTTGTATAAACTTGGAATATTGAGTTTTATAGCATTGGTCTTGCATAATCTTCCCGAAGGAATTTTAACCTTCATGAGTACTTACCAAGATTTTCGTTTAGGGCTTTCTCTATGCCTTGCAATTGCTCTTCACAACATTCCGGAGGGGATCAGCATAGCAGTGCCCATATATTATTCTACTGGAAGCATAAAAAGGGCTATCAAATGCACTTTTCTATCTGCATTGGCAGAACCATTGGGGGCATTACTCGCATTTCTCATTTTTAAGAATTTTATAACCGATCAGATGGTCAGCATGTTCTTGATTTTGGTGGCTGGCATAATGGTGACTTTATCTATAGAAAAAATGTTCCCTGAAGCACTTTCTTATCATAAAAAGAAACCCCTTATTTGGGGTCTATTGATAGGTGCAGTTGTCGTACTATCTAGTTTACTCATTTTGTAATTTGGGCTATCCAAAGTAGGGTGTACATGGCCGTGGTAACCGCGACACTTGCTATTATCAAAACAATCGATATTGTACCTCTTCGTCCTGAGACAGAAGTAGGGGATAGGGTAAGTTTTTTCTCCTGGTTATTAGTTGCACCATTTTTAGTAGTGCCTCCCCCTTCCCATTCGACATTTGAAGTAGGGAATCGATCGAGGTCATAACCATTATCTTTTGCCCATCTACGTTCGGCTTGTTCGTTCTCTTGAATTTTATGTTTGTAAGAATCGGTGAGAGTTTTATATCTGTTTTTGGCAGCACCGACTAATAGATTAGCATCAATGGGATCGATTTCATGTCTAGCTATTTTGATCGATAAAGTTTTTAATATATCGGTGACAGTTCTAAGTTCAGTAATTTCATTGATATCGTCGATCAACGATTTGAAGTATTCGGGATCTTTTATTCTAGAGTAGTCGACCATGGTTCACCATCTCAGCTTTCTTTAATAAAAGAGAACAAGGAGAACTTTGAGGATGATGGAACTATTTAATAATATATGTGGGAAAATTGACTCACACGAAGAAGTTAACATAATACGTATTATGAGAAGTTCTTCATTTGCGATCAAAAGTCGATAAGTTCTTCATCTCAATTATCTTTCTCTTTTATTCTTATATAACGATTATATAATATTTGACTATTTTTCGCAATGTATTGTGATATGTTTGGCATTTTAATTTACAAAATTTTAATTTACAAATTTTTTTAATTTTCATTTTTAAAATGTTTTTTTTAAATTTTAATGAGCTTTGAGACGCCTCGAGCGATTCGAAGATGAACAATCCATCATCTCAAATTTATTTAGAGCACGTTTTTTGAAATCGAATGGCGGCATGATATAGGTAGGTAAAAGAGAGTATGAATGGGGATGTTACTCCCCTACTTTTTAAAAATAAATTTCGAATAGGGGGAGTTACATAAAAAAGTATCTCAAAATCTTGGATACTTTCTAAGCTTTTAAAATTTTATATTGTTTTTGAATTCACATTTCGTATGCCTTTTGAAATTTGTACAGTAGGCTAGGTCGAGTGCCTATATAACATATTGTTTGCCTTTGAGAGTTCACTACCCTACACTTTTCTCGCTTCGATCTCTGCTATACGTTCGAATACTTCAGCAGCATTTTCATTTGTAATAGCAGTGTATCCTAGTTCTCTTAACGCTTGGATTTTTACAGTGTTCAATTGTTGAGTTCTAGAAAGTTTCTCTTCCTTTTTAGCTTCGACTTCTTGAACGAATCTAGTTCTCGCTTCTATTACTTTACTCTTTGAAGCACCACCATGCGAATAAAGACCCATAGCCGAATGAACTATCGCTTCTAGCATAAATTGGTTATCTTCGTCGAATTTAAAGTCGTTAGGAGCAGTGTAGCCCAAAACCTTACTGAGATATGCGAAGAAGAATTTGACCTCGGACTTGTTATCCAACGATTGTAAAAGATGATATAAATATGTCATTATAACTATATTTTCTTCGTGACGATAATCATCCGTGAACTTATCTTTTATGATGTAAGTGATGTCAGAAAAGAGTTGTTGTTCTTCTTTTTTTAATTTCTTCAATTCACCCATGTCATCGAGTTCGATCGTATCTTTGATACTTTGATTCAATCTGTTTTCTACTTCCATGATGTATTCGGATGTTATCTTAATTCTACCTAACGATTTATCACTTCCATCTTCGATATCCAACAATTTGAAAAGAAGCATCTTTTTTTCTTTAGGCCATTTATTCAAATTTTCTAGTTCTAGATAATTATATATCATTTGTCTAGATACACCTAAATACTTAGCAAGCTTAACTTTTGAGATTCCTAGTTCTTGTAAAATTTCATTCAATTTATTCATAATGTGTACACACCAATCTTTCTACCTTTACAATTTCATTTTACTCCACTAGACACTGTGTTGTCAACAAAAACTTGACTTTTCGGCAAAGTTTGCTTAGAGATACCACAATTTTTCTTCTCTTTTATATATTTCGTTTATGATGCCACTTCCCAAACAAACTTCGCCATCGTATAGAACACACGCTTGCCCGGGGGTCACTCCAGTTGTCATATCTTTGTAAGATACTTTCCAATTGTTGTCATCTATTTTCATCAATTTGACGGGTACATCTTTACTCCTATAACGGAATTTTGCTGTGCACGTAGAAGGTATTTTGTCGCTCAACCAGTTTACATTCGATATGGTGCAAGCGTCACTATAGAGGTATTCTGAGTCATCTCCAAAGGCGATGTACAATTCATTTTTTTGCACATTTTTTCCTACTACATAATGTTTATCTTTATCACCACTCAGACCGACATTTCTTCGTTGACCGATAGTATAATTCATGAGGCCTGTATGAGTGCCGATCTTTTCCATCGTGGAGATGTCTATTATATCTCCTGGATTAGGCGCCAAATAGTTATGTAAGAATTTTTGATAATTTCTCTCTCCAATGAAACAAATACCTGTAGAATCTTTTTTCTTGGCAACTGGAATTTCTATCTCTTCCGCGATTTTGCGAACTTCAGGTTTGGAAATATTACCAATCGGAAATAGAACATCTTCGAAATTTTCACGAGCAACTTGAGCGAGAAAATAAGTTTGATCTTTGTTATCATCTATGCCTCTTAAAAGTTGACCATTTTCGTAACGGGCATAATGGCCCGTAGCTATGTAATCGGCACCTAGTCGGCGTGCTTCTTTTTTGAATAAATCGAATTTTATGTATTTGTTGCACATCAAATCGGGATTAGGTGTTCGACCTTTTTTGAGTTCTTCTAAAAAGTAAGTGAACACATCATCCCAATATTCTTTTATAAAGTCTATACGATGAATTTCTATTCCCAAATGTTTCGCGACAGCGACTGCGTCATTGTAATCTTCTTCTTGAGGACAAATCGGACCCGAATTAGGATTACCTTCTATGTCGTTGTTCAGCATCGAATCCCAATTTCGCATAAAGAGTCCTATCACTTCATATCCTTGTTTTTTGAGAAGATAGGCCGCAACTGAAGAGTCTACTCCCCCACTCAATCCTACAACTACCTTTTTGGACATACGATCATCCCTTTCATTGAGATGATTATATCATAGATCGAGTTTTTTTTCTATTTCTCGATGAGACCCATGACGAGCAATAATATCTTGTTCGAGAAGAAGAAAATCAAAAGTGAATTTATGATCGTTATTCCCAAGACGATAACGAATCTATAAAAATGGAATACGATCGTCTTATATAGTTCTTCCCTATTTTTAGAGAAGAAATGATCCAAAAACTTTTTAATGTAACGTACTGAGATTATGACAAAATACATGACGAGTAAAACGAACACGAGTTTCGAAGTCAAGATGAACAAAAGGTAGAAAAGCCCTCCCTTTATGTGGTAGACCCAAATAAATGTCGCGAAGGTATAACCTATGCTTAGTCCTTCATAAAAAATGTAAAATATGATGGCAGGTAGACCCAAAACAGATATAGATAAGACGAATATGGCCGAAATTATGACTATAGACGATAGAAAGGTGTTTTGGTGAGTAGATGTGATCAATTCTTTAAAAACTTCCAAATTGCCACTTAAATCGGGCTTATAAGCAAAATAAAATAGTAGCCCCACTACTACTCCTATAAAAAATAATGTGACAACGAATTTTACTAGAAAATTATTTTTCAAAAGTTTCATATTTTTTTCTCCTAGTTAATCATATTTAGTACTTTCATTTTTATGAATAATTTAGTATAATTATTTTACTAAGAGGTGAGAATAATGGCTTATAAAGCAAAAAAGAAATCTGATTTAAGTACAAAGATTTTTATTTGGTTTATGTTCGGCGCGATGCTTTTGAGTTTTGTCGGATCTATTCTTTATTACCTTATTGTCACTAAATAAGGTTTTTATTTTTTTTCAAACATTTCAAAACACCTACTATCTATTTTGTAGGCGTTTTGTTTTTAAATTTAATAACTAAACGTTTCTAAAATATCTTTGTTTCAAGAGAGAATTATCTTAAAATTATACATCCATAATATTAAAATTGCTCTAAATAATATCTATAAATGCATCGAACCAAATCCATCTAATGAAGAAACTTCTATACTTTTTTCTCTACCACTATCATATGTAATATTTACATCCATATTTCGATATGGATTAAAATGAGATGTGACAATAGATATTCCTAAATCTGAAATTGGCGAACTTATTAAAGTAAAAGCGTCCGCGGTTATCTCGGCTATTAAAGGACTAATTTGACCATTTATTAAATTTGGTATTGAAGTATCAAATATATAGTATTTTCCATTGAACTCTATCAAATTATAACAGTGATCTTCTTTAATATTATTTCTTAAAATACCTGATGCTTTAAAAAAACTATTTATACCTAAATATCTTAACAAATTTTGTGCTAGGGAGGCTCTTTCAACGCACATTGCGGCTCCTGTTCCTTTTAAATTAGATATTTTATTATCTTTGCTTTCAGCGAAATCATTTGGATAATAATATGCCATTCTTTCACCTATATTGGCAAATCCTCCAAAAAATTCATTTACAGTTTCTAATACTATGCCGGATAATTCGTAAATATTAGAATAATCGGCGCCAATAAGCTTTGATTCTAACAATGCATAGGCATCTTTAATTTCTCCTATCTTGGCATCAACAACATCGCCAAGACCTGTTTCTATAGCTATTAATTCTTCTTCAAAAGCTCCATTAAAAGAGGAAAGGTAACCTCCTCGAATTATACCATTAGTAAAGTTGGAGCCAATTTTATTTTTTCGCATTATTCCATTTCCATACTGAACTTTATCTCCTTCTACAATTGCTATAGTCCCATCATTTCTTATATATTCCATTAAATTATCACCTAAATTTATTATAACATTTAAACCTTTGTAATCCAATAAAAGTTAAAATTTTTTCGTGAAGTTTTAAAAACAGAATATGAAAGAGCATCACAAGAACACTATTTTTATTAAATTTACACACCATATTATACGAGGTCGGTTCTAAGCTTGATAAGGCTTACCACTGGACAGTTTTTGCCCTTTATTTTAAAAGAGGTGACTACCCCACC
>CAOJEC010000023.1 GCA_948433885.1 uncultured bacterium
TGGCACGCGAGCTGGGTTCAGAACGTCGTGAGACAGTTCGGTCCCTATCCGTCGTTGGCGTAGGAAAATTGAGGAGTGCTGTTCCTAGTACGAGAGGACCGGAATGGACATACCTCTGGTGTACCAGTTGTCACGCCAGTGGCACCGCTGGGTAGCTATGTATGGAAGGGATAACCGCTGAAAGCATCTAAGCGGGAAGCCCCCTCCAAGATGAGTTTTCCCATATTTTATATAGTAAGGTCCGTTGAAGACTACAACGTTGATAGGTTAGAGGTGGAAGCGTAGCGATACGTTGAGCTGACTAATACTAATAGACCGAGGATTTATCCACAATATAATTTGATGAAATACATTATCCAGTTTTTGAAGGACAAAATCCTTTATTGGTGACGATAGCTCAGTGGACACACCTCTTCCCATCCCGAACAGAGTAGTTAAGCACTGATACGCCGACGATAGTGTAAGCGAAAATAGGTAGTTGCCAGTTTTTTTTTTTGCAATAAAACAGTTCATCTATGTACTCATATAAACTACAATAGACATACTGAAAAAAACACGAACGAGATAGCAAAAATATCTTGTTTTTTATTTTCTATTGATGTATCATAACACTAAATTTCAGGGGAGTGAAAGAGATTGAAAAGTCATGTAGAAGAAATTGAACAAGAAAACTATATTATAGAAGAATATCCCATGTTTCTAGAGTACACATTGGAAGATTTTTATTGGGATGAAAATGTTCCAGCCCAAGAAATCAATATGAACCCATATTCTTTGACCTTTTTTGTAAAAACTCTTTTGTGTAAAAATCCGAGTGTAATATTTTTGAGCTCGTTTCTAAATCTTTTTGGAGACCTACCTATTTCTACGATGGACGATCCTAGAAACTACAGTACATGTTCGAATGCCATGATGGTATATATCCTTAAAATGTTAGAAAAAAGAAGAATAGTAAAAGTTATCGAATATCGCTTATGCGAAAATGACACTGAAAACGGCAATATAGAAAACGAAAGTAAAAAAAGTCACAGTCTGAAAACTTACAAAGCAGCATTTTACAAACTTCGAGATTTGAAAAAGAGTGATATCGATCTGATCAAAAGAATTGCAAAGGGCCTTCGCATTTCGAACTATCAGATTAGATTTAAAGTCAAAGAGGACAAGATCATCACAACAATTGGTTATCTAGAAATCTTGAAAAGTATATTTACAGGCCATCTGCTCATACAATTAAAAAGAAACTTTCGATATTGGCAGCACGATGAAGGTTTTAAATCCGATTTAGATAAAGTATTATATTCATTAAACGGAAAGAAGAAATCTACAATTGCAAATAAATGATCATTAAAAAACACTTGATATGAAGTGTCTTTTTATTTTCAATACTTTATATAACCATTCGCCTTCAAGGCTGTGACGAGCTTATCTTCATCTTTATATCCTCTTATACAACTGTAAGTTTTCTTATTGTTCACAAATAGAGAAAGAGGAGTTCCGAATCCATTGCGTAACTCGGTATCTTGCCCTGTCTTTGAACATTTGGCTGGTATAGTCAAGGAAGTATTCAATACACTAGAATAATCAGAAGGATTGAATGCCGCCAAATCTAAGTATATGACTTCTATCTTGTATTTTTCTACAACATTTTGCAAAACCGGGACGAATTGTTCACAGTAATAACACCCTGTCCGACCGAATACAAAATACGTATTCTTATTTTCTCTAGCTAAGAGACTTTCGAATTCTAGATATGTAGTAACTTTTTTAAATCCATAATCTTCGTTTGGTTCACGATCGGGGGTTACGGGAGGATCATTCTCGTTGTCTTTGTTTGGCTCGCCATCAGGAGAAACGGAAGGATCGCTCTCATCATCACCACTAGGAATATCATCCAAGTCCGATGGATTAGATGGCTCCTTTTTCTCCTCTTCCAATTCATCCTTGTCTTTTTCACTATTATTTGATTCGTTCCCTTTTTCGAAAGTATTTAAAAAAGATAAAACACGATCCTTATTAAAAGTCGTATAAGCAATCGCGATCACGATCAATATGATGATTGCCACTATCAAATATCTACCGGTGTTTTTCTTATTTTTCATATACATCACTATCATAATATTATCATTTTTATAAAAAAATTGCCACCATTTTATAAAAAGAGCCAATTATTTGACTTTATGTAAAGCACTATTTATAATGGACATATAGAGGTGTAGTATGAACATAAAAGATAATTCGATAATAATTTTAGCAAATGGCACAAAAGAACAATTTATAAAAGAGTTTAGAAAGAACCATCAATTCGCCGTGGTTACAATTCTAGAATTAGATGAGTTTAAGAAGAAATACTATTTTGATTATACCAAAGAAGCTATTTACTATGTACATAAACACTTGGGAGTCATAAAAGATATAGCGGAAATATATTTACAAAATCTATATTTTATAAGAGATCATGTCGATGTACCTAAAGTCAAGTTTTTAAAAGAGATAAAGGCTGAATTGGACGACAAGAAATTACTATTGTACGATGTGCAATTCAAAAAATATTTGAATGGAAAAGATGTGTACGTGTATAAATTATCTTTTCTAGACAATTTCTACATTAACATGATCGAAGAAATCAAATCAATCGCAAATGTGCACACTATTGAAGATGATACACACGATACGTGCATAAAACCTTTATACGAATTGTCAAATAAAGAAAGAGAAGTCGATTTTATCGCGTCAGAAATAGCAAGTTTAATAAAACGCGGAGTCCCTATAGATAATATAAAAATTGCCATATCTAATGATGATTACATTTTTTCACTGAGACGTGTATTCAAAGAATTCCATATTCCCATCGAGCTTCCTAGCTCGGAAGTCGTTTCATGCACGGTGCTCGCATCCAAATTTGCCGAATACTATTCGAGTGATATGACGACCACTTTAAAAAAGTTAGAAGAACATGTCAAAAGTGCACGCGATAGAGAAGTATTCAAATTGTTGCTCGCGACATTGAATGAGTATTATTGGTGTGACGACTACATGGATGTATTCGAATTCATCATGTCCGACTTGAAAAAAAAGAAATTGCCTTCAAAAACATATAAACACGCGGTGAGAATTGTAGATTTTTTAAACGATTCGATCTCACAAGATGACTATGTCTTTTTACTAAACTTCAATCAGGGAATTATGCCTATCAACTCTAAGGATGAAGACTATTTGAACGATGAGACTAAAAGAGCATTGGGATTGAGTGATTCGATAGACCTGAATAAAAAAAGAATCGCAAAGACTAGACAACTTATTTCTACCCTTACTAATCTCATAGTCACATATGCAGCACGTGATTTGAAAGGTGAATTATATATATCGAACGCATATGATGAAAAGTT
The DNA here is from genome assembly GCA_948433885.1 of uncultured bacterium. GTDB lineage: Bacteria > Bacillota_I > Bacilli_A > RF39 > UBA660 > RUG11867. Next base: position 3,387 of record CAOJEC010000023.1, read on the forward strand.
GTTTCAAAGATTTACGCCGAGTATGAGCTTCGAACACTCCGAAGAATACAACAAAAGAATACTATTATGCGCCAAAGATGAAAACAAAAAATATGGAGTTACCACTGAAATACTAGAAAAACTTCTTGCTCACTATATCGATGAACCGTATATGACCTTCGATAATACATTTAAAGGAATAAATTCTCAATCCTTGAAAGAATTTTTAAATGACAAATTGACTCTTTCGTATTCTAGTATGGACGACTATTATAAATGTTCATTCCGATATTATTTGGATTACATTTTGCATGTCGACAAATTTGAAGATTCCTTTGCAACAGTCACAGGAACGATTTTTCACGAAGTGTTATCGAAATGTTTTATAGAGCCATTCGACTTCGAGGAAGCTTGGTCAATAGCAATCGACTCTAGTAACTTCGAATTCAAAAACATGGAAAATTTCTATTTGGGATTACTCAAAGAAGAACTCGCTTTCATAATCGAAAATCTCAAAAATCAAAAAGAATATACTGAACTCGATGAAGCATTGTATGAACAAAAGATACTTGTTCCTTTAGACGATGAAGGAAACATAGTTTTCAAAGGGTTCGTAGATAAGATTCTTTACAAGACGAATGAAGGACATTCAGTTGCCGCAATCGTCGATTACAAAACAGGAAATCCTGAACTCAACTTAAATAATGTCATTTACGGACTAGACATGCAACTTCCAGTTTATGCATATTTATTGAAACATTTTGAACCACTTAAAAATGCTTCGATTGGAGGATTCTACCTTCAAAAAATAATCAACAACGAAAAAGACATAGACTCGAAAAAATCGGCTTTGAAATTGCAAGGCTATTCTAACTCCAACCCGCGAATATTAGAGGCGGTCGATAAAACATACGAAGAAAGCACGATTATAAAATCGCTGAGAATGACAAAAGGAAAGTTTTATTCTTACTCTAAAGTTCTCGACGACAATCAAATCGCAAAGATGATAGAGATCGTCGAAATGAAAATTGCCGATGCTGTGCAAAATATTTTGGCTGGAAACTTTCAAATAGATCCAAAAGAAATAGATGGAAAAAATGTAGGATGCAAATTTTGTAAATACTCCGACATTTGCTTTCTAAAAAACGAAGACATTGTAAAGTTAGAGAAAAGAAAAAAAGAAGAATTCCTAGGAGGTGAAGAAGATGGCTTGGACTAAAGAACAGTTGATGGCTATCGAAAAATCGGGATCGAACATCATAGTAAGTGCCGGCGCAGGATCGGGAAAAACGGCAGTATTATCGGAAAGAGTAATATACAAACTTACACACGGTATTCATATCGATGAACTACTCATCTTGACTTTCACCCGTGCCGCGGCGGAGGAAATGAAGGACCGCATCAGAGATAACATCAAAAAGAAACCTGAACTTGCAAGTGAATTGGATGCCATCGACTCTGCGTACATTACGACATTCGATTCGTTCGCTTTGTCAGTCGTCAAAAAATATCATTATTTAGTTGGTGTAAAAAAAGATATATCGATCACCGATGAGAGTTTAGTAACTTTAGCCACGGATGATATATTGGATGATATATTCGATCGAGCTTATGCTAGAGGAGATGAGAAATTCGAAAATCTTCTCAAAAAATATACAATTAAAAACGATTCTCCTATCAGAAAGGCCATTTTAGAGCTGATCAAAAAAATCGATTCTTATATCGATAAGGATGCATATTTTACTTATTTAGAGAATGAATTTTATAGTGACGATAATCTAAATAAAATACTCGATGACTTCGAAAGTTATGTGTCAGAGATGAAAAAAAAGTTATCTTTAGAACTGGAAAGAGGATATTCGTATTTTGAAGAAGAATTCAAAACCAAAATGGACGATGTGCTATTGCCTTTATTAAATACAACATCTCTAGAAGAATTGGCTACTTTCAAAGCAACGAGACTTCCTAACCTCCCAAGAGGTAGCACAGATGAAACCAAAGAAGCCAAAGAAAAAGTTAAAGCATGCATGGCCGAACTTTTGAGTCTGATCCAATTTGGAGATAGAAAAAAAATAAAAGAGGATATTCTCAATACGAAAGAAACTGTAGAAGCACTCGTCGATATTTTAAGATCCTACTATACTCAGTTGGCAATTTTCAAAAAAGAAAACGATATTTTTACTTTTGGAGACATTGCCTCATTGGCCATCACAATACTTCGTGATAACGAAGAAGCGAGAGAAGAACTCAAAAACAAATTTAAAGAAATAATGATAGATGAATATCAAGATACCAATGACGTGCAAGAAACTTTCATAAGTATGATTTCGAATGAAAACGTCTATATGGTCGGCGACATAAAGCAATCGATTTATAGATTCAGAGGATCGAACCCATCCATTTTCAAAGACAAATACGACCACTATTCGAACTCGGATGGTGGATACAAAATAGATCTGATCAAAAACTTTCGTTCGAGAAGTGAAGTGCTCGAAAACGTCAACTTCATTTTTGCACTGTTGATGGACGACTCTCTAGGTGGAGCTGCATACACTGTATCTCATGAAATGGTTTACGGGAATACTCTTTATGATGACCAAAGAATGAACGAATTGGATTATAATTGTGAAATTATCGAGTACGATTCCGATGAGACTAAAAATTTTTCCAATGCGGAAATTGAAATATTTGCCATCGCTCGCGATATCAAAAAAAAGATGGATGAAGGATATCGAGTGTTCGATAAAAAGACGAGTCAACTTAGACCGTTCAAATATTCAGATGCTGTCATTATCTTAGATCGAAGTGCATATTTCGATTTGTATAGAAAGATTTTTGAATATTTGGGTATTCCATTGACTATACTGAAAGATGACAAACTGAATGCTTCGATCGAAACATACTTATTTAAAAACATCGTCGACTTCATCATACATATAAATGAGAAAAACTATGATACCGATTTCAAATATTTATACTTGAGTATCGGGCGAAGTTTTCTATACGAGTATACCGACGAAGAATTATTTGAAACTATAAAAAATGGATCCTATTGGCATACAAGTCTTTATGAAGATTTCTCTAACATAGAAAATTTCAACTCGTCGACCATAAATGAAATTATAGATTACATTCTAGATAAGACGAACTTTTATGCCAAGATTTATAAAATAGGAGACTATGAAAACATAAATCTTCGCATCACCAAATTGAAAGAAATCGCCGCATCCCTTTCTTCTTTAGGAAAGAACATCTACGATTTCAAAGACTATTTGGAAGACATAATCGAAAAAGGTTTAGAAATAAAATATACTGCTTATACGGGCAATGCCGACAGTGTAAAAATTTTGACTATTCACAAATCCAAAGGTCTCGAATATGCATTTTGTTATTTTGCCGATTTGGATCACAAATTCAATACGATGGAACTTAAAGAAAAGTTCGTAAGCGATACCAAGTATGGAATAATCACTCCCATTTCAGTCGATGGAGAGGGAGACTCCGACTCCGTTTTAAAACTTCTCTATAAATCTCGTTTCATGAAAGAAGAAATAGGAGAAAAGATAAGACTTTTCTATGTGGCACTTACTCGTGCAAGAGAAAAATTCTTCATATTAATTCCACATAAAGATACGACCAAACTAGAAAAAAATACCACGGGAACGATCGAAGAAATTAGACGACTAAAATTTCAAGGATTGAAAGATTTCGTATATGCCATCAAAGATCATCTACCGAAGTATTTTGCTAAATTAGATTCTCAATCGATCGGTTTGACAAAAGATTATTTATTTGCTAAGCCCCTAGAAAAATTACAAAATTCTTCTCAAGCAAATCCCTTCATCGTGGATGAGTTATCTATCCCCGAAGAAAAAATGGAGAAGAAACGCTTCTCTAAAGATTTACCCGAGTTGTTGACAAAAGAAACTGTACAAAACATGAAGTTCGGAACAAAAATTCACGAAATTTTGGAGTTTACCGATTTTCAAAATTACGATGAATTTTCTATATCCGACCCTTTCATCAGAAAAAAAGTAAGTGCTTTGGTCGATTCGGATATTTTAAAAAATGTAAGAAATGGAAAAGTTTATCATGAGTACGAGTTTGTCTACGAGTACGATGCAACTACTTTTCATGGAAGCATAGATTTGATGATAGAATACGAAGATCACATCGATATAATAGATTATAAACTGAAAAACACCCAAGATGAACATTACAAAAATCAACTAGAGGGCTATAAAAAATACGTCGAAAATGTATCGAATAAAAAGGTGCACACATATCTTTATTCCATAATCGATGAAAAGATATACAAATTAGACTGTTGAAATAATCGGAAAAAAGATATATAATTTAGACACAATAAGATAGTAGGTGTCCGAATATGTCATATGAAAACAAATCGATCTTCGAATTGAACCCAGCAGAAAAAATTGAATATGCCAAAAACAAACTGAAACTTTCGATCGACGAGAACGATAAGATGATGATTTCGTATTGGCAAGAACTTTTAATATCGCTTTTGACACGAGTACCAAAACCTGCCCAAGAACTTAAAGAGCAAGTCAATTTTCAAAACGATCACAATATCATGAACATAAAAAATGATACGAGTAATACCAATGCTGACAATAATCTAGGTTCCCTCAAATCTCAATCTGAAAATTACGAACCACCTTTTTTCAAAGATAAAAGAAAAAAAGAATCGCTAGAAAACCTCGAAAAGTCTAAACGCGAAAACAAAATGGACAATGCAAATTTTTGGACAGGCGTACTAGAAGAATTACAAACGAAATCTTACGAATATCCCTTTGAATCTCAAATCGAAAGCCTGTATATGAGAAAAATACAAGCTCTTGCAAACGGTCAAGAAGAGGTGGCGACAAATTACCATAAAAATATGGTCGATACTTTGAATCAACATCCAATTATAATCACACCCGATATATGGGAACAGCTAGATACGACAGGCCAAATGCATTATATGTCTTTAAAAAGTTTTGAGGCTAGAATAAAAAGCATGAAGACTGAAGAAATATATTGGAATGAGATGTTTCAAAGACTCAGTCGGGGCGAGCAAATAAACTTGTAAAACTTGTTATTGCAAGTTTTTTTTAATTATTCTATAATTACAATAGGTGATTTTATGGATACTAACTTATTGACACAAAATTTGAATAATTTAAAAACAAAAATTTCTGAACTTGCGAGGTCTCTTTGACTTAGCTACCAAAAAAACGCGAATAGCAGAATTAGAAGAAAAACTTAAAGATCCTACCGTATGGAACGACGTTGCAAAGATGACTGAACTCAATAGAGAACTCTCTTCTCAACTTAAAGCAGTCGAAGACTTCGATCGACTTTCGACGGAAATAGAAGAAACTCTCGAATTGCTGACGATCATGGAAGGCGAAGATCTAAATGAACTCGAGAAATCTTATCATGCCATGAAGAAAACTTACGACGATTTGGAAATTGCTTCTCTGCTATGTGGTGATTATGACAGCAAAAAATGTTACTTGGAAATACATCCGGGTGCCGGTGGAACGGAAGCATGTGATTGGGCGAGCATGCTGTATAGAATGTATACGATGTTTTGTGAAAAAAATGATTACGATTATAAGGTTATCGATTCGCAAAAAGGTGACGAAGCAGGATTGAAGTCGGTCACTATTTTGATAAGTGGTTACTATCCATACGGATATTTCAAAAGCGAAAATGGAGTTCACCGTCTTGTACGCATAAGCCCATTCGATTCCAATGCGAGACGTCATACATCATTTGCAAGTGTTTCCATCATACCTGAAATAGATGAAGACATAGACATAGATATCAAAGAAAACGATTTGAAAATTGACGTATATCATTCTAGTGGAGCTGGAGGTCAATCCGTCAACACGTCAAATTCTGCGGTGAGAATAACACACTTGCCGACGAAGTTAGTCGTCACTTGCCAAGTAGAACGTAGCCAACAACAAAATAAAGCGATTGCTATGCAAATGTTAAAAAGTAAATTATATGCGATGGAGAAAGCAAAAAAGGATAAAGAAAAAGAGTCCTTGAAAGGCGACATCGTCGACATAAATTTTGGTTCTCAAATAAGAAACTACGTTTTAGAACCGTATAAACTGATCAAAGACGTTCGTACAAATTACGAGACATCGAATGTTTCTAAAGTATTGGATGGAGACGTTTTACCGTTCATGGAAGAGTATTTGAAGAATTTACAGGTGAAGTAATATGATCAAGCTACGAAAATATTTGAAAATTTTACTAGGCTGCACACTGATCGCGAGTGCCTTGAATTTATTTTTTACCGAAAATAGCATATTTCCCGCAGGGGTATTCGGAATAGCAACTATGCTCGAAGCCAAACTGAACATCGATCTATGGCTTTCCATTGCGCTTTTGAATGTAGCATTCATTTTTTTCGCATTTGTCGCTTTACCACGTAATAAGTGTAAAAGAACTGTCTTAACATTTGCACTCATCCCTATTTTATGTTATATTACAAGAGACATAGGTAGTATAATAGACATAAAATCAGTAGATATACTCCTAAAAACCCTTTATGGGGGCGTCATTGTTGGACTAGGTCATCGATTCATCTATAAAGAAAACCACTATGTAAGTGGATCGGATGTCATATCTGCTATCGAAAAAGAATTTACAGGTGCAAAACTAAACATTGTAAATTACCTAATCGATGCAAGCATCTTAATAGTGACAATCTATTTGTTCGGCTTCGAACAAGCCATGTATTCACTCATCGCGATCGTAGTAATAGAAACTTTATCTAAAAGAGCAACTCTCGGAACGAGTGACTCGAAAGTATTCTATATCATTACGAAAAAGGATAAAGAAGTACGCAAATATATAATCGAGGAACTCGGTTATACGTTGACCGTTTTTGATGTCAAAGGTGGATTTTTAAAAACAAAAAACACGGTGCTCATGACAGTCATACCGACAAAGGATTATTACAAACTGCGAGAAGGAATAAAATTGATAGATGCCAAGGCATTTATATCGATTACCGACTCATACGAAGTTATAAACGGAATTAAAAAAATAGAAAAAGAAAAGTAAAGTTTCTAAAGGGAGGAACTGATTATGGATTTTAAAAGAGTTAGAGAATTGTTACAACAATACTATTTCAAAAACGGAGAAGCAGTCGGCTTTGGACAGTCAATAGTCAAAGACGAAGTTTTAGCTGCCGAAATTGAAGTGGCTTGGAGGATAAACGAAGCAGCCAATGCTAGAATTAAAAAGATGAACGATGACATCCAAGCATCCGTGACACTTGCTATTTCTAAAGGAATCAAAGTGGAAAATATACCTCCTGTACCTAAAGCGGATGAAGTAATTACCCAGATCATTTCAGAATACGGATTAGGTGGAATAGAGACTGTCAATTCGAACAGTCAAGCCATTAAAAAAATAATGGAAAATGACGGACATGTCGAATTTAACTTGAACAGCGATGCCTATAATGTTAACTTTCTTACGAGCTCTAACAAATCTTTAGGTATGGCGGCTCTCAAATATTTGGCAAGAAAACAAGATTTCGATATCGTCAATATAAATGTTACTGAAGAATTGATAGACCCCGAAAACGGTATGTACAAGATCGTAGTCGATTTTGAAAAAAAACCGATCATCAAGATTCAGGAAGAGCCTGTACAACCAGTCGTTCAAGTTCCAGAACCACAACAAGTCACTGTAGATGTTCCTGAAGAACCACCATTACCAATAGAGCCCGATATTGATCAACAACAAGAACCACAATTAGATACACCTGTTACTCCTGGTAATGTTCAAGCTGCACAAGAAGAAAAAACAAAACAAAGTCTTTTTGGTAAAATTGCAAAATTGTATCAAGATAGCAAAAAAGCTCATCAGGCCAATGTAAAGGCAAAGAAAAACGCCGCAATTGAAGCATCTATAGACATAGAATTCGTATTGAATGCTATAAAAGAGGCTACTAGCATAGAAGGTCCTGACAGTCCTACAGCGAGTCATTGGAAAAACGTATTTTGTTTAAAGACAGGTAAAGATATAGCATATTTAGAACAACTCATAAAGGACTTAGATCAAATCGATAGTTTATTAAAAGAAGCTGAGGAAATGCAATCTGAAGAGCGTATTGAAAGATATGTAGAAATGAAGGCATTGCTCATTCAAAATGCTAACAAACCAATTCCTGAGACAAAGAATTCGACACCTATTGAAAAAGACTCACCAGTCGATCAAAACGTTATCAATACATCTACTGCAAAAGAGCCACAAGTAAAAGCAGACTCTACACCTAAAGATCCAACAATAGGAATATTGGGTGTAAATTTCGATAAAGTAATTGAAGATTTATGTACAGCCTTATATTATAAAAACTTGGATGATATCGCACAACTTATTTCAAAAATAAAAATCAATTTTCCACAACCAACAGTTAGAAAATATATAGGATGTATTCAAACTCAAGTAGATACCGAAAATCGCGAATTATTATTTGCCTATTTAGATTGCCTTACCGCAAGTATACCAGGTAGAGAAGATGCATTAGCTGCTAAGGAAAAGGAACTAGAAAATAAAATTGTAAGTGCCGCTACCCAAGTAGAAAATAGTCAACAATTCGATTTAGTCGATCTCATCAATAGTCTAGAGGCAGCTATCAATGAAGGAAATCAATCAAAAGTAGAGGAAACATTGGATCTTATTGAAATTATGTATCCAGATTCTCCGAGCACTTTGGCATATGCAAAAAAGCTCGAAGTTGCTATAAATACAAAAGATGCTGAAGCAATCTCTAATATGCTCGCATGCTTGAAACTTTCACAACCAGGCAATGAAGAAGCTTTGAATGCTAAAGAACAAGAACTCTTCGGTTCATTCGATGCAGGATCATTTGGAGGAGGATCAATATTTAGTAAAAGATAGCTTAGGCTATTTTTTTTATGTATTACATAATATTTTAATATGAAGAGAATATTATTGATGGTTTTTATACCGCTCGTTCTATTTGCTTTGGCGTTCAAATTTGAACCTGCTAACACTTTTCCATTATTCGGAAAGTTTATCATACTAGATCCGGGCCATGGCGATGATGATCCAGGCTCTGTTTATAAAGATGAGTACGAAAAAGATTATAACCTATCCTTTGCAAAATCGCTGAAAAATGTTTTGGAATCTTATGGAGCAACAGTAATTTTGACTCGAGAAGGGGACTACGATCTATCATCCGACAATGCCCCAAGTAGAAAAAGAAGTGATTTCAACAATCGAATAAAACTTATAAATGAAGATAAGCCTGACATTTATTTATCTCTACACATGAACTATTTAAACGACGCAAAGTATTATGGTAGCCAAGTTTTTTATAGTCTCATAAACACCAAAAATGAACACTTGGCTTCAGTCATTCAATCGTCTTTGAATACATACTTTTCTTTCGATAAGGTTCCTCAAAAGATCGGCAAGGATAAGTATATGTACGGTAGATTGGAAGTCCCCGGTGTATTGATAGAATATGGCTTCATGTCTAGTGCCAAAGATAGAGCCAATTTAAAAAAAGAAGAATACAGGTACGAGCTATCGACTGTGATAGCAGATTCACTCGTCTCATATTTCACATAGATTTCATCGTTTTCTAACAGAAAACATTTATTAAAGTACTATCATTTTAATGTGACTTGTAGTATAATTTTATGCTAGGTGAGGTCCATGCAAAAGACATTTAAAACTATCGACGAGCAAATACAGATTTTGAAAGACAAAGGTTTAGTAATCGAAGATGAAAACTACGCTAAAGAAATCTTATTGAGAGAAAACTATTTCTTCATAAGCGGATATAGACATCTCTTTCTTGATGGTTTGCGTTCCAAAAGATTCAAGCCAGGCACTAACTTCCGTGAACTGTATGCCATGTTCAATTTCGATAGACAACTTAGAAACATCATCTTTAAAAATCTCTTGATCATCGAAAACAATATGAAAAGTATATTTTCATATCAACTTTCGAAAAATTACGGATTTAAAGAAAAGGACTACTTAAAGCCATCAAATTTCAACACGAATCCTGAAAAATCTAGACAAGTCAACGATCTTTTGAGAAAGATCAAAAGACAAATTCGTGTAAACGGAGGACAACACTCGGCGACGACACATTACATTTACAATTATGGTTATATTCCATTGTGGATAGTCGTCAAAGTTTTATCGTTTGGTATAGTATGTGAACTTTATTCCATAATGAAACCGAAGGATCAAAATGAGATTGCCGAAGTATTCGGAATGCGTGTAAATGATCTATTGAGTTATCTGCCAATACTAGCTAACTATAGAAACTTGTGTGCACATGAGGATATTCTCTACGATAATCGCACAGCCGTCAACATCGAAACGACTAAATATCATACGATGCTCGAACTTCCAATGATGGATGATGAATATACTTGTGGAAAAAACGATCTTTTTGCATTGATCATAATCATGAAGACGTTATTATGGGAAGATGAGTTCAGACTGCTTATCAAAGAAATAGACTACGAAAAATCGATATTATCCGGAAAATTGCAAGTTTTGGACATCGAAGATGTGATGGGACATATGGGATTCCCTAAAAATTATACTGAGTTAATTAATATGTGATAGAAAGGTAATAAAAGCATGGAAGAAAATGAAAAAAAAGATATTGTAAAAAAAGAATCCAAAAAAGAAACAAACAAACAACCAATAGAACATGAAAAGATAGAGAAAGGTTCGAAGAAAAGATCCAAAGGCAATACAAAAGCATTTTTAGCAGCCATCATTGCATTTATAATTGGAGCAGCAGGAATGTATTTGCTCGTGTATTATGTCATACCAATAGATAATTCGACTACGGTAATCAACAAAAGCGAGAAAGAAGTCACTGTAACCGATAAGGGAATAGCAGATGCTGTCGAAAAGCTGTACGACGCAGTAGTCGTGGTCGAAGTATTCGATCGAGGATCATTAGTTGCAACAGGAACGGGTTTTGTCTACAAAAAAGAAGGAGACAAAGCTTACATTCTTACGAACGATCATGTTATAAGTGCTTCTGATGATGAAGTTAAGGTCATCTTTACCAATGGAGAAGAAGTCGATGTCAAAATCGAAGGCTCGGATAAATATTCGGATTTGGCAGTGTTGAGTATCGATGCCAATAAAATAGTCAGTGTAGCAGAAATTGGAAACACGGAAGATTTACGTTTGGGAGATACAGTTTTCACAGTAGGAGCACCACTAGATACTGAATATTATTGGACAGTTACTCGCGGAATTCTAAGTGGTAAAGATAGAATGGTCGAAGTTAGTTTGGAAAATTCTTACAGTAATACAAATGACTACATAATGAAAGTTTTACAAACAGATGCATCTATAAACTCAGGAAACAGCGGAGGTCCTTTGGCCAATGCGAATGGAGAAGTAATCGGCATTACCAATATGAAACTCGTCTCTAGTGGAGTCGAGGGTATAGGATTTGCCATACCTATAGAAGACGCAGCCAATTTTGCTGACATGATAATCAAGGGAGAAAGCATTCAAAGACCTGTTCTAGGTGTAGAAATGTTAGATCTGATTTACCGTCGTCAATTGAGAAATGAAGGTATTTACTTAGATACCGATCTAGAACAAGGTGTTGTCGTCGTCAATGTACAAGAAGACAGCCCTGCCGAAAAAGCTAAACTCAAAAAAGGAGATATAATAACAGCGATCGATGGAAATGAAATCAAGAATGTAGCTTCACTTCGTTATAACTTGTATCAACATAAAGTAGGAGATACGATGGATGTGACTTTTGAACGAGATGGTAAACAACAATCGACTAAGATAAAATTATCTAAAGCAGCAGAGTAGTGCTGTTTTTCTTATGACAAAATTTAAAAACAGAAGGATTTTAGGTCAAAAAAAAATTAATAAACTATAAATAAAACCGTAATTTTCAAAAAATGTTAAATAAAAGAATAACTCAACTTTTTTCTTCCATTTAACGGTAATAAATGGTACAATATATCCAATTTAAAGAGGTTGCAATATGGAAATAAACGATAAACTTCAAAAGGAAATAACCGAGACTGCCTATCTAAACCAAGAGAATACTTTTAGATATAGACCAATCATGCGTTTTTTCTATCAAAAACATGAACAAGCTGAAAACTGGTTATATAAAGAAGATGTATATGAGGCGCTTGCTCCCCACATACCGAACTATACACTAGACGAATGCCAAAGAGACTTGGATTTTCTAGTTTCCAAAATGTCACTTTCGCCTGTTCAAGATACCGAAAATGCCAACACCTTAGACAAATTTAAGTACAAAAACTTTCGTTATCAAATGACAGATTATGCCATCGAAATAGAACGTACAACCATACGCCTAGAAGAACTAGTTGTAAAAGTCGCCTCACTCGAACCACGTCTTTTCGAAAGAATCAAAGCCTACTTAAAAAAAGTTTTAAATATATCCGATATGTCGGAAAACGATATATATGAAATGTGGGGAGACCTCACAAGCGATTTCGACAACCTTAACCACAATTATCAAGATTTTATCAAAAAATTCCACGAAGCAAAAACTGAAGAATTACTTCAAAGTGAAGCTTTCATTTCTAAAAAGAACGAGCTGATTCGATATCTTGAAGATTTTATCAAAGAATATATAAGACATAGTAAAGAAATCAAAGGAATCCTCATAGATATCACCGAAGAAAAAGTAACTTATCTTATGGACAGTTTAGTAAACTATCAAAGAAAAGCACCTAAGATAAGACCCGACTTTGACTATGCCTATTTGAGGCAAGTAAATTTGGGCAAATGGATGAGTTTATCGAAATGGTTTATAAGTTCTAAAGGTCCGAGTGAAGGCGAAAGACTTTTAAACGCAACTAACAACATAATTTCTAAGATAACAAAATATGCTTCTAGTCTCATCGAACTTCATGGTAATATGGTAAATAGAAAAGAAGATTATAAGTATCTTTGTCATCTTTTCGACGAACAGACAACCTTGGAAGACGCTCAAAAACTCGGATGCGCCGTCCTCGGAGTACATATAGTTAGACATTTTAAAGGAACGAGTATGTTACAAAGTGACAGCATCATACCGAGTCTCGATGTCGAACCTATAAGTATAAAAATAAATCCTGTTAAAAGAGGTATAAAAATCCAAAGTATCAAAGAACCTATTAAAGATAAAAGTAAAGAAAAGGAACTTCTATTAGAAAATTTCCAACGCGAAGAAAAGAGAAAACGAGAAATTCTCACAAATTTTATTGCAAATAGTAAAAAGGAATTGACCGGCCAGGTAGAAATTCTCCCCGAGGAAAGAGATTATATTTTTAGACTTCTAGAAAAATCGAAAAGAAATTTGGAAAAAGAAATATTTACAGGAATAGATCCGATATTTGGAAAAAAATATACCATAAAATATATCGATGGACGTTGCCAACTGAAAGCCGAAGACGGCACTTTCGAAATGGATGCCATCGAAATAATATTTGGAGGATGAAATGGAAGAAGTATCACTAGAAAAAGAAATGAATTTGCTCTTAAATAACTTTTGGATTACGAAAGATAATGACAAAGAAAGTTACTATCTTCTCAAAAAGAACCAAGACAAAATAAGAGACTTTATGCATAGAACTGCCGGCAATAAATTGATAGTTCATGATCGTTTCATCAAACTTGAAAAAATACCAGCTAATGCTCGCAAAGAATTTGGAGTAAACACATTTACTAAAGTTTTAGACTATGTCATTCTCTTCATAATGCTAATCTACTTAGAAGATAAGACGAGAGGAGACAAATTTATCTTATCTGAACTTATCGAATACATCAAAAATACTGCCGTTACATTAAAGTTAGAGCATATACCAAATTGGGACAATGCCTCCGATCGAAGAAGTCTCATCCGCATCATAGATTATCTTATTGGACTCAATGTCATATTCCTACGTGACCAAGATAGTAAAAGTTTCCAAGAAAATGCTGAAGCTGACGCTCTATATGAAGCAACCGGACTTGCAAATTATGTCGTACCATCGTTTGCTTTCGATATATATGATTGTAAAGGTCCCGAAGATTTTCTCGATTTAGAATGGAAAGACCAAGATTTCGATAAAGGTGAAGTCCGCAAATATAAAGTTTATCGACACCTTCTATACGCACCGGCATCTACTAAGGACGAGCTAACTTGGGGAGAAGAAGATTATGTCAAGCATTTACACAAATCTATCGAAAAAGAATTACAAGAAAAGATCGGTTTGGAAGTAGAAATAACTAAAAATATGTTTTTGACCTTCTCAGACGAATATGCCGTCCAAAAAGAATATTTTCCAAATACCAAAAATATTAGTGACTTAATCTTACTCATCAATAAAATGCTTAGAGATTATAAAAAAAACAAAAGCATCGAAGTCGAATTTGACGAAACATTCACATTATCTAGAGGAGAATTCGACGCGATTATTCGAACTGCTAGAGAAGAAAAAACGGCATATTTCAGCAAAAAATATTCGGATATTCCTCTCAATAAATTATTTGAAGAAATCTATACTGCTATGGAAGCTTATCACTTCATAATGCAAAAAAAGGATACGATAGTCGTATATCCATTAGTCGATAGATTCATTGCTAAAATAGAAGAAAATAAAACTGCTGATTACGAACAGCTGACAAATGAAGGTGAAAATGATGAATTATAAACCCACGAGAATAGGATTATTAAATTTTTGGTTGTATGATGACGAAGAATTCGACTTTGCCGATGGAAAGCTCCTTTTGCGAGGAGAAAATGGCTCAGGTAAATCGGTCACCATGCAATCATTCGTCCCACTCATTTTAGATGGAAATAAATCTCCTAAACGTTTAGATCCATTCGGGAGTACTGACAAGCACATCGAAGCATATCTTTTAGGGGGCTATGATACAGAACAAAAAGATGAAGCTACCGGCTATCTTTATATGGAATTCTATGAAGAAGAATCGCTCAAGTACGTCACAATCGGTATGGGACTACATGCAAAAAAAGGAAGACCGGCGGTCGATTTTTGGGGATTTGCTATTACCGATGGACGTCGCATAAACAGAGACATATTCCTCTGCAAAAATCGCGTACAAAAAATTCCACTAAGTAAAAATGAGCTGCGTGCCGAACTCGGACCTGCTAATATTCTCGTCGACACGACTAAAGAATACAAAAAGATGGTAAATAATCTTCTTTTCGGTTTTCAAAACATCGAAGATTACGACGAATTCATAAACGTTTTGATTCAGCTTCGTAGTCCAAAATTATCTAAAGATTATAAACCTACAGTTCTAATGGGAATTCTAAGCAAAGTCCTACAACCTCTTACTGAAGATGATTTGAGACCACTTTCCGATGCCGTAGAAGAGATGGATAATACGAAAGAAAAAATAGAACAGCTCAAAAAGCACCTTAAGCAATTATCTTATTTAATGCAGTCTTACAAAAACTACAACGAATCGCTTCTCTATAAGAAAGCACACAATTACAAAGAAAGCCTCGCAACTACAAAAAAATTCGAAACGGAACTTGCTGAATTGGAAAAAACGATCGCGGAATCGAAGAAAAGAGTGACAGAAATCGATGAAAGTTTAGCTTCACTCGAAGTCGAGTTAGAGGCATCAAAAAAATCGCGCGCTGAACTCGACAGCCAGGACTTGGAAAGCAATATTCAAAAAGTCAAAGAACTAGAAGAATCGATTGCCAATTTAAATAGAGAACAACTAAACCTTTCTAATAGGCAAAATGAGCAAGAAAACAGAAAAATAGATATCGAAAATAAAAAGAAAAGCTATGAAGATGAGTCTAACACTATCGATAGAAGAATAACTAAAACAATAAACTCTATCGAATCATTATGTGAAGAAATAATGTTCAAAGAACCACTTCTTCTTTTAAAGGACTTCAAAAAAGATAGTAAAAATGAAATCGATTTCGAATCTATGCTTCAAAGGGCTCGTAGCTATAACCAAAAATTAGCTCAAGTCCTAACTAAACTGAAAGAAAAGATCGTCAAAGAAACGACCCTCGGTGAAATTGAGAACGAGTTAGATGTCCTAAAAAAAGAACAAAACAGCCTCATACATGAGATGGAGAACTATCAAGCATCTCTTGATGAAATACTCATGAAAATGCGTGACGACATACTCGTTCTCGAAAAAACTAATCGTTTTGTCAAATTCAACGAAGAAGAAAAGACTAGACTTCTAAATCCGACAATCAACTATTCGAAAAAAAGTTACGACGATGCCAAAAAGTTTTACTCGAATCTAGCCGATGCATACTATAAAGAAGCAAACAAAGAGTATTACCATATCGAAAATAAATTGAAAAATGCACGTGAAAACCTTAGTACATTACATACTGAATTGGAAGAACTAAGAAACCGTAAAGAAGAAGAGATAGTATTAGATGCTGAAGAACAAGAAACTTACTCCTTCTTGACTAGCCAAAATATTGCATTTATTCCTTTTTATAAAGCTGTAGATTTTAAATCTAGTCTTTCTACCGAGACGAAAGATCGACTAGAATCTACTTTACACAAATCAGGAATTTTGAGCGCAACCATAATCGCACTTAAAGATTTAGCTAAAGTAAAGGGACACAAAGGTACTTTCATAATACCTGGATCTAAGAAAAAGAACAATCTAACCACATATTTCGAATGTGCTAAAGACACAACTTTTGACAAAAAGATCATACAAGAAGTATTAGAATCATTGAACATTGATGAAGATGAATTCATATCTTTCTCTGAAAGTTCTTACAAGATAGACAACATATACGGATATGGCTCACTCATCGAATCTCAAAAATATATAGGTATACTCGCTCGTATTCAAGCTCATCAAAAGAAAATCACCGAAAAAGAAGAAGAAATAAAAGTGGTCGAAGATACAAAAGACCAATTGGACCATTTATTAGAAAAGAAGAAAGCAGAGCTGCAAGAAATCGAACACGAAAAAACTTTATTCCCATCTGAAGCCAAAGCCGAAGAAATTTTAATTGAAGAAAACAAAGTCGAAGTCAAACTAGAGATCAATAAAAAGAGTATTTCTCAAACTGAAGAAAAAGCTTTTACAATAAATGAAGCATTGGGTAAATTGTATAGAGAGATAAACGATTATAAAAATATAATTACGATTCCTCTAAGTGAAGAAGCTATCGCTGATGCCTCTACTTCGACAGCAGTTCTAATAGATGAAATTAACGATTTGAAAGGTGACTATCAGCAACTTATTCAAAATAGGGAAAATCTCTTACTTATCGTCGATCGCTTGGACGAAATCGTTTCTTCTTTAGGAGAAATCTATTCGAAGATTGATGATAACAAAAAAATGACTCAAAAATATGAAGCTACCAAAACAAACATCGAGCAAATTTTAAATTCCGAAGAGACGCTGAAATTGAGTACTTTATTGAGAAGCCTCGACGAAAAAATCGATACAATTCCAAAGAAGCAAGGTGACTTGAGACAAGAAAAGGGAATTTTAATTTCTTCCTTATCTAACTACGAAAGTACCTTAGATGCTAATCGCTCAATGTATACTTTAAAGAAGACTGAAGCCAAAATATACGAAGAAATTTTTAGACGTGAATACGATTTACACTACGTCATGGAAGGCGACGGAGAATGCATCGATTTGGCAAATAAAATAATCGACAAATTAATTTCTAAAAAGGATTCCGATGAAAGAACACTTTTTGAAAATTTTGTAGACAACTACAATAAATACAAAAACGAACTTGCAGAATACAAGTTAGCGTATAAAACTTTATTTGAGCACACGGAAGAAGATGAACACTTCAAATATATCTATGACACTGGTATTAGAAAAGATTATATTGCCATATACCAAGGTCGTTCTATAAATCTATATGATTTAGAAAAAGAACTTGCCGATGCAATAGAAGAAAACGAACAAATAATAAACGAAAAAGATCGTACCCTTTTCGAAGAAATTCTTTTAAAGACAGTGGGTAACAAGATCCGCGAACACATCGATGACGCCAAAAATTGGGTTAAATCGATAAATCAAATCATGAAAGATATGCAAACTTCGAGTGCACTTTCATTTCAACTAGAATGGCATCCTAAAGATAAAGATTCGATCGACGAAATCGATACACGCGAACTCATCAAGCTTTTCAACATCGATCCGGATATGATTAAACCATCGGATAGCGATAAGCTGATTAAACACTTCCGTTCCAAATTGAAAAACCGAATCGATGAAGATACGCATGAAAGTTATTCAGATATTATTTTTGAAATCTTAGATTACCGTAATTGGTTTGAATTCAAAATGTACTATATAAGAGCAGGTGAGAATAGGCGAGAACTTACAGACAAAGTCTTCTCTATCTTCAGTGGCGGAGAGAAAGCTAAGACGATGTATCTGCCACTCTTCACGGCGGTATGTGCTAAATTACAAAGTGCACACTCTAATGCACCACACCTCGTTGCGCTCGATGAAGCCTTTGCAGGTGTCGATGACGCAAATATCCGTGAAATCTTCGGAATTATGGATTCTCTAAACTTGGATTATATTCTAACTTCGCAAGCTCTTTGGGGAGACTTCGATACAATCAAAGAATTAGGTATATCTGAACTGTTGAGACCTAATAATTCCTCTGTCGTCGGAATAAGACGATACCATTGGAATGGTCATGTAAAAGAGGTAGTGCAAAAAAGGATGTTAAGCGATGAACCTATGGATTTATTTTAAAGAACACGACGAATTTGAAAGAATGATGAATGCACTCAAAAACAAATATATTTCTTTAGGGCGATACAGTGGAACCATCGAATTGATAAATCTAACCGAATGTGAAGCAAGAGGATTATCGAAATTCTTTGGGCAAAAATTACTTATTGGTCAAACTTTCAAAACCTCTTTTTCTAAAATAGAAAAGCGACTCAAGAACACTATCTACGAAGATTTTGATTGGGAAAAATTATTTACCAATTACTTTGGAAAGCTTCCCAAACCTAAAGCCACTATTAAAATGCAAAAAATTGAAGATGAACAAAAGTTTTTTCAAAGCATAACTCAAAGCTTATCTGATCATCTAAAACAGGAATTTATTAAAATCTCAGAAGAAAAGGGCTCTATTCAAACTACTATATTAAAACGGTTTCACAAGGAGAAAAATTTCAAAAAAGATTTATCTAATTTACTAGGTATTATTGACCATCTAGAAGAACTCACTCCGAGCACTCTCCCTTTGATCGCGTCTCGTACAGGAAATCCTCATTTTTTAGATATGAATACACAGAATAATAGCTTGTTTATAAAAATTTTAGCTAAATATAAAGGACTAGAGGAACCTACTACTAACCAAGAAAAAATAAATTTTCTCTCCGAATTCGGAATCGGCATAGACGATTTATCTAATTATGCGATTACATATATGCTCGATAGTGATACATCTTTTATAAAAAGTTTTAAGGAAGCTAAAGAGCCACTGAACATAAATCTGCATAATATTATCAAAATAGACAAATTGTATACAGAATCAGGACACGTGTTTGTTTTCGAAAATCCGTCACTTTTATCAAAGTTGCTTTCTATGGAAGTTCCAATTATCATTACTTCTGGCAACCCTAATTACGTAGTATACAAACTACTCGATAAGCTTACACAAAGTGGGACTCATATACATTATAATGGTGACTTCGACCCCGAAGGTCTTGTCATCGCTAACAATCTCAAAAGAAGGTATTCAAGCCTACAGCTTTTTTGTTACGACGACTTAGATTATTATAATACTTTATCCGACAATGTTTTAAGTGATCATAGATTAAAAAAACTAAATAAAATAGAAAATCTAGATTTGAAAAAGATCGCCGACTTACTAACAGCAGAAAAGCAATGTGGGTATCAAGAAAATAATATAGATAGGATAAAGGAATACATAACCGAACGTTTAAGTAATAAATAGGCTACAACATTCAGTTATTTTAAATATAATTGATAGTGTCGAATTATATTATTATTTTGATTTTTTATGGTGGTTCCATTACTTAAAAATAATTAAAAAACGAAACAATTTTTAAGATGCGTTCAAGTGAATAAAAGAATTAAAAAATAAAGTTTCTCAATAAACTTGAAATTACGCTCATAATGTCGACTTACACATCAACAAACACCATAATAACTGTTACAAAGAAAAGTTGATTTTTCTGTCAATAGTTTTTGAAAATGTCCTAAATTTTCATAAACATAAGCGGAAAAA
>CAOJEC010000024.1 GCA_948433885.1 uncultured bacterium
GTATTATGCCCTTATAGGGCTTTTCAAGCCACCCTTCTTAAGGGTGGTCATGACTGTGTTTGCTAGTACAAAAAAAAGACGATATTTCGTCTCATTCATAATTTTCTTTGTATTGTAAATCAAAATCTTCTAATAATTGATTTAAAATGAATGTATCGCTTACTTTTCTAGCGTGAGGTTTGCCATCTTTAATATACTCTTGTAAAACAGCATATTCGTTTGTAGGCTCTCCTTTATCATCTAAAAGTACTGCCAGAAAATATCCTTCTAATTCCAACTCACTTTCGAGTAAGATGAGATATTGTTTACCATCTTTGACTGTTATTACTTTATCTTTTTCCATACGATCTCCTACATTGCCATAGCTGGTGTTGCTTCGAAATCTTCATCAAAAATATCTTCGAATGTTTCTAATGGTTCAGGTTGAGTTTCTTCTTGCTTAGCTAGTTTGGCTTTTTTCTTATTTATCTTTTGTATTTTTTTAAGACCCTGTTGAAGTTTTCTAAATAACAAATTTCTTTCATCATCAGAGATCTCCTTAGAAGCGATTATTTCATTACTTACCATTTGAGCAGTCGCAGTTTGTTCTTCTTCAGTAAGTGATGGTGCAGCAATTTTCATTTTATCGATCATAGTTTTGATTTCTTTGTATTTAGGTGAAAGTTTTCGTCCAACTAATTTACTAGAACCCAACAACCCTACTCCTAAAGCGGCTGAAGCTCCGGAAATTGCACCGAAAATGTTTGCTTTTGCTGCCGCCGCAGTAGCTGCTTGAGCAGCAGATGATGCAAATTGTAAGAGGCCCTGTCCTCCTATTGTCCATGCACCAGTAGCATTAGAATAGTTGGCCGTCACACCAGCGATTTTAGATATAGTTTCTGCTAAACCTACACTTTGACTATGCAATGATAATTGGGTAGCAGCATCGGAAAGGTGCCATAAGCCTGCATTACTGATCATTTTTTCTGATAAGAAAGCAATTTCAGTAGCTTTTGTAGAAGCCATGAATGCCGGTAGGAAATGTACTAAAGCCACACCGACTGCAACGCTGATAGCGACTACGCCCATTCCTATCAATATTTGTTTTTTATGATCTTTTATCCATTGAAAAGGACTGACTTTTGTAATCTCTCCTAAATCATCATCGTCTGCCGTTGGTGAGTTATCATCGGAACTTGGAATTGTCTCAAACTCAGCATCTATTGCATTTTCTGCTATATCTTGGAAGCTGCTTGTCGTATTGTTGTTAGTTCCAGGAGTAGAAATCAGATTTCCGTTTTCATCATAAACAAAATCTGCCTGTTCCTGTTCTTGTGAAGAGGAGGTTGAATTCGATTCTCTGTTCGACATGCTGGAGCGACTAGGCGTTCCATTTTGACCGATACCTGTACCTGGTGAATTGTCAAATTGATGGGGTGAAAGTCCCAATGGGATACTAGAAGTTTCTTGGTTAATGTTATTATTACTTGTTATCTCTTGATCTTGCGACATTTCTTGATCATTTTCATATGAAACTTCTATATTTTGAAATTGTGATTTCACTTCTTCGGACATTTCAGGCAATTTTGCTTTATTTCTAAGTTCAAAATATCTCTCTTTTTCCGAATTGGTCATGTCATTATCAACAAGTAAACTCATTTCTTGAAGAATCGCAAGTTCTTTTTCAAAATCAGTTGTAGATTGTTTTTGATATTCTGGTAATGTCGCGTTGAAATTAATTGCATCGTATATGTTTTGAATTCTACTTTGTATTGTGTCGAATTCCGTTTGCAACGCGTCATTTAGTCTATTTCTTTGGGTGTCTTTTGCAGTTTGATCTTTTGATTTATTATAATTTAAGTTTTCGAAAAAGCGTTCCATCATAGGTGGTAGTACTTCGAGAGAGGTATTTTTTCTCAGATCCAAATATTCTCCCGCATAAGTTTGTCTCATGCCAAAAACTAGAATCTCCGCCATTCTTTTGAGATTAAAATATTCCTCTTTTTGACTATCTAATATAGGTGCGCCATCGACGATCGTTATTTTTTCATTTTTACTAGGATCTCGTTTTATTGCGCGAATTTCATTTACTCTTTTTTCTATCAGTTTTTTTTCCTCTTCGAAAATTTTCATATAAGACACCTTCCTCGTCAAGATGATATCATAAATTGTGTAAAATTACAATAATTATGATATTTCATTCAATTAAAAAGACGGGGCAACCGTCTAAGAGTTTTTAATTAAGCAAGTTCTACTGTAGCGCCAGCTTCTTCAAGTTTAGCCTTGATGTCGTTAGCTTCGTCAGCAGGAACATTTTCTTTGATGTTACCACCGTTATCTGCAAGGCCTTTAGCCTCTACAAGTCCAAGACCAGTTATTTCGCGGATAACTTTGATAACAGCTATCTTTTGTGCACCAGCACTCTTAAGTACTACTGTTTTAGCAGCATTTGCAGAGTCATCTGCAGCAGCAGCGCCAGCAGCAGGAGCTGCAACAGCGATAGCACTAGGATCGATTCCTAATTCATCTTTCATCAAATCATTCAATTCTTTAAGTTCTAGAATTGTCATTTCCTTTATTGTATCGATAATATCTTTTGCGTTCAATTTTGCCATTTTAAATCATTCCTTTCTTTTAGTTATTTTCTTCTAATTTTTTGGCATATAGGTCAACTCCGATTGCAAACATCTTAGCATTTTGCATCAAACCAGCAGCAAACATTGTAAGCATTCCTTCGCGTGATGGAAGTGTAGCATATGTATTGATCTCTTCTAATGAGAGGATGCTGCCATCTGCGTAACCTGTACGAATTTGAACATTGTCTCTATCTTTTGCAAATTCGCTTATAACTTTGATAGGTGCTAATAAGTCTCCACCGAAGAGAATAGCGTTAGGTCCTTCCCAAAATTCGGCATTGTCGATCTTAGCATCTTCAAAAGCTCTTTTTGCTAATGTGTTCTTGTAAACTTTGACTTCACTGTTGGATTCTTTTAACTTCGTACGCAACTCGGCCATTTCTCCAACTGTCAATCCTTGGTACGTGAACACGATGACAGAAGCACTGTTCGAAATCTTATCAGAAATCTCTTTTACGACTTCTTTTTTAAGATTTAAGTTTTTTTCACTTGCCATAATTAAAACTCCTTTCATAATTTGAAAAAACTTTCCCACAGGGAAAGCTTTAGAGTTATATAGTTTCTAAAAGTTCCCCTCGGCAGGATTATTAAGACGAATCCCCTGCTGTCTATGGACAAACGTTTTTTCATCAATTAGTATTATATACTATGTCTTTTTATTTGTCAAAAGAATTTTTATCCAATTTGATACCAGGACCCATCGTACTTGAAATTACGATAGAGTTGACATAGTTACCTTTGACTGTCAAAGGTTTTGCTTTTATGATAGTATTTACCAAGTAATTGATATTTTCTTCCAAAGCTTTAGCGTCAAAAGATACTTTTCCTACTGGTGAATGTACTATACCATAACTGTCAGCACGATATTCGATCATACCTTTTTTGATATCTTCGACGGCCTTACCAGTATTCATGGTTACTGTTCCAGTTTTAGGATTTGGCATCAATCCTTTTGGTCCCAATACTTTACCTATTTTACCAAGGGCAGGCATCATCTCAGGAGTAGCGACTATGCAATCGAAGTCGAACCAATTCTCATTGGCCATTTTATCGATAAGTTCAGTCTCTCCGACGAATTCAGCACCAGCTTTTTTAGCCTCTTCTGCTTGAGCACCTTTGGCTAAAACGCAGACACGTTTAGTTTTACCTGTTCCATTTGGTAGGACGATAGAGCCTCTCATTTGTTGATCAGCTTTTTTCGTATCGATATTTAGGTTGATAGAAATTTCAACTGTACTATCGAATTTAGTAGTAGAAGTTTTCTTTACCAATTCGACTGCTTCAGCAGTTGTGTATTCACGATTTTTTTCTACCAATTTAGAAGCTTCCACATATTTTTTTCCAAATTTTTTCACTGTTTTCCCTCCAATCGTGGTTTATTTTAAGAGCGGATATTTTTGTTAAGAATTGTTCTAGTGTTAGAATTATTCTTCAGTTGTCTCTTCATCAGATTTTTCACTGATTACTTCGACATCGACAGAATCGTCTTGAGCGCTAGCTTCCATTGCTTCAAGAGCTGCTTCACGTTTTGCTTGTTCAGCCTCTTCTGCTGCGGCTTCTTTAGCTTGTTCTTTCAGTTCGGCATCGTTGAGTCCTTCGACTGCTACACCCATATTGCGGGCTGTTCCTTCGATGATTCTCATTGCTGAATCTATATCATAGGCGTTCAAGTCTGGTAATTTAGTTTCAGCAATAGCACGAAGATCGTCTTTTGTAATTGTTGCAACGACGTCATTTGCACCTTTAGCACTACCCTTTTGTATTTTAGCATATTTCTTTATTAAGAATGGTGCAGGTGCTGTTTTTAGAATGAAATCATAAGATTTATCTGCATATAGAGTTATTTCTACTGGTACGATATCTCCCATTTTATCCTTAGAAGCATCGTTAAACTTAGTACAAAACTCTTGCAAGTTTATTCCTGCAGGTCCCAAAACAGTACCAACTGGTGGTGCTGGAGTGGCTTTTCCAGCAGGAATTTGAAGTTTAATTTTCTTTGCGATTTCTTTTGCCACGAAAAACACATCCTTTCATTTTTACGTAGAAGTGGTGTGGGCTAATCCGCATTCCCTCCCACTTGAAATGAGCAGTTACGAGAACTTCTCGTGTTAGACTATACCACAAAAATGAAGCAAATTCAAGATTTTATACGCCGATAGTGTTTACTTTCAACGAAATCTATTAGAATTGGTCGCGATTTATTAATTGTTATTTGACTTTTATAATAAAATGAGTGGCATTTTATTTACCACTCCATATTTCATACCAATTTTTTAAGTTTGAGATGCCGTCACCTGCTATTTCTTTGATGAGAGACCAAGTTAATCCGAAATTTTTCTTTATCGTATAAAATCCTCTTTTAGCATTTTTACACAGTTCTTCATCTTTTTCACATACTTTTGTTGCGATATTTAGATAAGTCGAAACTATTTCATTTTTGATGGTTGTATAAACCTTGCTTGATGATGTAGAAATGCTTTCTTTGTATCCAGGGAAATATTTCTCTATTTTTTCATCGAAATAAAGGGCCATTTCTAAAACTTTGAGTTTTGCATTGTCTGAAAGTTCTTTGAAAGTATTACCGCCGATCATTTCTCCATAGAATAAGAAATCTACTACTGTTGTAAAACCGTCTTTAATACTATCTTTTATCGTAGAAGAATCGAATTCGTTTTTCAGTTTTTCAAAATAACCCAATACTTCTTTGTCTGCTGGTTGCTTATAGTCTTCTCCTTGTGATGGTTTGTTTGTGGGTGGAATAGAGACATCCTCGTTTGTCGGCTTTTTCAATGAATCAATTTCGTTTTTTGTAGTGCTTTCTTCTTCATTATCATTTTCTACTTTTTGAATCAATTTTATGGATTCAGTTTTTACAGAGTACGGCGATTCACTTTTGTCTATATTTTTTTCTTTGTAACGTATTTCTAGTTTGTCTCCTATATCATAGGTATCGTTTATAACATTATATATAAGATAGTCTTCATCTTCCGAAGATACGATTACGTAATTTTTAGTAGAGACTATAACTGTTCCTGTGAGTGTATTCAAGTGCTCTTTCCTTGTCATTATCATATACGCGATTATCGATGATAAGATGACCACTATTGCCAAAAGGGCTATGATAAGCTTGTTTTTGATTTTGTTTTCCATATATACTTCCTCAACTTTTTATATTTTTTTAATATATTGTATAATACGTTCTACTTCGACGTGATTATATCGTATATAATCAATTTTTTCAAGATTTGGATATTTTTATTCAAAAAGAAAAAAAGCCATATAGGCTTTAGTCTTGAATAGATACTTGGAACATTTCGAGTTCGACAGGTGTTTCTTGTCCAAATAGGTCTACGAGAACGTTCAATCTAGCAGCGTCTTTGTCGATAGAATCGATGACTCCAGACATTCCATTGAATGGTCCATCGACTATTTGTACTTTTGTACCTACTTCCAATTCTTTGTCTGCGTCGAGTCTAGACATTCCCATGTTGGCCAATATTTTATCTATTTCCTGAGGCATTAGAGCTGTCGGTTTTGCACCTTTACCTGAAGAGCCTATGAAGCCTGTGACACCCGGTGTATTTCGTACTATATACCATGCTTCATCGGTCATGATCATCTCTACTAAAACGTAACCGGGGAACATGTTTTTCTCTTTAGGTTTCATCGTTCCGTCTTTTTGTTTGACCATCTTAGGTTGCATAGAACCATCAGGTTGTCTAAATAATTCTACTTCTTTTGGCACGATTACACGAAAAATGTAATCCTGAAATCCCATAGATTCTGCACGAGCAGTCAATTTTTCCATAACTTTATCTTCATGACCGCTATAAGTGTTTACAACGTACCATAATTTTTCCATATTAACCAATCCATCCTTGTACTAATCCGTATAATAGATCGAAAAGCGCCGATACTCCAATGAAGAAAATTGCCATCATTACGATCATCATAATAGTTGCGAATGAATATTTGAAAACACTTTTCTTTGTAGGCCAAGATACTAATTTTATCTCAGATGACAGCTTTTCAAAATAGCCTTTTTTGTTCGTTTTGTCCTTTTTTTCATTTTTCTTCTTTTTAGCTTTTTCTGGTTTGTTCTTTTCCTTTTTTTTGGGTTCTTCAGTTTTTGTCAATTTGATTTCTTCTAGTCCATTGTCGACAGTGACTGTTTCTTTTGCCATAATAATTCCTCCAAAATAAAAACACCTGCGTGTTACAACCTTAATATAACATATTGCTCGGTGTTTTTCAAGTATTAAGTAGTCTTTAAATTATCTCGAATGTTTTTAAAATATTTACAATTGCCAATCTATCGGTTTTAATCCTTTATTTGCTAAAAAGTCATTAGTTTTAGAGAAAGGTTTCGATCCGAAGAATCCATTTCTCGCACTGAATGGCGAAGGATGAGTAGATTCTACTATGTAGTGATTCGGGTTGGTTATATAAAATTTTTTGCTGCGAGCGAATGATCCCCATAGAATGAAGACGACAGGCGTTTCTTTTTCGTTGAGTTTTTTGATCACATTATCTGTAAAAAATTCCCAACCCAAAGAGCTATGACTGCCTGCTTTATCTTTTTCTACAGTCAATATAGAATTCAAAAGCAAAACTCCTTCGTTGGCCCATTTAGTCAAGTCGCCGACGTTTGTGGGCTCAGTTATTCCCAAATCGTCATGTATTTCTTTATATATATTTTGTAATGATGGTGGGACTCTCACACCTTTTCGCACAGAGAAAGATAGTCCATGTGCTTCCCCTGTTCCGTGATAAGGATCTTGTCCGACTATTACTACTTTGGTATTTTCAAAACTCGTGAGTTTGAGAGCTTCGAAAATGTGTTCGCGGGGAGGAAATACCGTTTTTGTCGCATATTCTTTTTTTGCTGCCACCATCGTATTATAAAATTCTTTCGAATTCGTCACGTCTTTCAATACTTCGTCCCAATCATTATGAAATAATTCCATTTTTACACCTACTTATGATATGTTTCATTATTATTTATTTTAAATGAGCGATAAATTTGTTCTAATAATACTCCTCTAAATAGTCCATGAGGCATGGTCAAATCCGAAAAACTCAAAAGAACATTAGCTCTTTCTTTTACTTTATCGGCAAGTCCGTCCGAACTGCCTATTACGAAATCGATAGTTCCTGCTTGAGTAAATGCTTTGTCGATCAAGCGGGCAAATTCTTTGCTGTTCATCTTTCGACCATTTAGATCACAGGCGATCACGTAGTCTTTAGAATTTATATTTTTGATTATGTTCTCTGCCTCTTTTGTCGTATCGTTTTCATCTTTTATTTCTATGATATTTATTCTGTGATATTTTTCGATTCTTTGTCTATAATCGTCTATCAAAGATTCTAAATATTTTTCTTTTATTTTTCCTGAACACACGATGTTTATCATACGTTGTATCCTTCCGTTTTTTGTTTTTGTTTTGCTATCTCTATGTTGTCGAATTCAATCTCATATTCTTTAAGTGTCTTCTTGACTGTATGCATGGCTTGTTCTTCTGTATTGTTGGCTTCGCTTAGATGAGCAAGAATGACCTTTTTGGTATGAGGACCGATTAGTTTGGAAAGATAAAATCCAGCTGCGTTATTCGACAAGTGGCCGTGGTCACTCAGTATCCTAGCTTTAGTTTGTTTTGGATATGTTCCATTGATGAGCATTTCTACGTCGTGATTGGATTCCATGATGTATAAATTTTTATCATGAAGCTTGTCGAAATACCGTTGATTTAAATACCCAGTGTCGGTCATATAGACAACCGATGATTCCCCATCCTCGATCAAATAGCCTCTAGAGTCTATAGAATCGTGGCTAGTTTTAAATGGGTCGATCACCGTTTTTCCATATTCGACTTGTCCTTCCGTTATGAGAAGATTGTCGTAGTCTTTTAGAAAATCCAAATCTTCGAGCATTCCTTCAGTGACGACAATTTGAGGATGATATTTTTTTATAAAAACTTTGATTGCCCCAGTATGATCACTGTGAGTGTGTGTCATAATAACACAATTTATTTCATCGGGATTTACTCCTAGTTCAGACAGTTTTTCGGTTATGTATTTCGTATTCATACCGAGGTCGATCAACAATTTCAAATCGGATGTTTCGACGTAGGTGGAATTTCCTTGTGATCCAGATGCAAGTACACTGACTAACATGCGAATGCCGTCCTACATGGATTCAATCTATTACCCGAAGCATCTCTAATTTCAAAATGCAAGTGTGGTCCTGTCGAGCTTCCACTATTTCCCATGTTTCCTATCAATTGTCCTTTAGTAACCTTTTGACCGACTGAAACTCTTATGGTATTTGTCATATGTGCATAATAGATGATGAGTCCTGTCGATGTTTGAACTTCTACATAGTTTCCATAAGTTCCTCCACATCGTGATCCGTAATATCCGTGGTTCGGGCAAGAAGCATTCGTTCTTATGACAGTACCTTCAGTTGAAGAATATATTGGTGAACCGAAGCCACTACCCGAAATGTCGATTCCGCCGTGCAATGTTCCCCATCGATATCCGAAAGGACTAGTGATGACGTAAGGGCTGATCGTAGGCCAAGCCCAATCGGTAGATGATGCGGCAGGAGGTACATCGACGAAATTGTAAGAAGGTTTGGTTCCTTGCTCTACTACTTTGCTGATAGGTGTCGAAATTACTGTAGTCGATGTTACATAAAGAGATTTTATTTCTCCATTTTTTGTTTGAACTAGTTCAGTCACTCGGTTTTTACCTTTGATTCCTTCTTGCTTGACCCGACTTTGACCTACATACATCGAACTGTTCTTCTCTATTATGGTATCATAAGCAGCATCCACATCTTCGATTATTTCCGAGTCTTCTACTACTGTGAACATCGGCGAGATGAGTCCTATAGACAATTTTTGTCCGGGGCTCAGTAAAGCATTGACACTCGAGAGATTGGGATTAGCGATCAACAATTCCTCATTGCTGAGTTTGTTGTTGTAAGCAACTTTTTCGATCGTATCTCCCTCTTTGACTGTGTACTCGTCTTGTGGTTCTAGAGTACTGAAAAGCAAATATTTCGTCAGATCATTTTTGTTCGTTATTATATCTGCATCGATCGGCAAATAAGATTCTTTGATAGTAATCTTTTCTTCAAAATATATACTTTGAATTTTCTTTCCTGTATCTACTATTTCAACTTGTGTATCGTTGATATAAGCTTGAAGATTTTCGGTGCGTATGAAAGTGCTGATCGCATCCATCAAAGCAGGTTCAAGATCTTCTTTATTGAGAATGTTTATATATTTTGTTTCATCGTCATCTTTTTTTATTGCGACCGTATATCCTTTTATCGTAAATGTACTGTTAGTTGCGATCAAATTATATATTTCTTCAGCTGTATTGACTTTCGTATTATAAGTCGTATATTCTATCGTTTCGAGCCCTTGTGGAGGATAAACTTTTTCGACTCCGAAGTCGGCCTTGATAGTCTCTTGTTCTTTATCTATCATATTTAAAAGTGTATCTTTATTTTCCAGTAGTCCTACTTTTTTACCGTCCAAATAGACTATGTAAGCTTTTTTCGCACTTCTAGTTTCTGATCTCGGAAAACCGAAACCTACGACGAATATCGATATGAATAGTATCAATAAAATGCCACCCAAATTCATCTTTTTAAGCATTCGCATGTGCTCCTTCCTTATCTTCCTCTCTTTCGACGTAGTCGAGGAAATTACTGAAATTCTTTTCGAATAATAATTTTACTGTATCTGTATTACCACTACGGTGTTTTCCTACGATGAACTCAGTCACCGATGTCGGGCTGGATAAATCGTATTTGTTAGGATTGTAATAATCATCTCTATACAAGAATGCGACGATGTCGGCATCTTGCTCTATAGAACCAGATTCACGAAGATCACTCATGATAGGTCTTTTATCCTCACGCAGTTCGACGCCTCGTGATAACTGTGCTAATGCGATTACCGGTATGTGAAGTTCTAGTGCCATTGTCTTCAATGAACGAGATATTTCAGATACTTCTTGTTGACGGTTGCCGGCATACCGTGCGCCGCCTTGAATTAGCTGTAAGTAGTCGATGATGACTAAGGCTAAACCTTGTTCGGAATTGGCAAGTCTTCGGCACTTCGCTCTGATATCACCTACTGTAATGCCGGATACATCTTCTATGTATATATTCGTTTCGCCCAATTCGCTCATCGCCTCATTGACATGTTGCCAATCTTGATCGTTCAGTTGACCGGTTTTGATCTTTTTCAAATCTATTCCGCCGACCGAACCTATCATACGTTCGGCTAGTTGTTCTGCACCCATTTCGAGGTTGAATATTGCGACGGCTTTTGGAGTCGACAGTGCTGCATTGATAGCTAAATTCAAAGCAAATGCCGTTTTTCCCATCGCGGGACGAGCAGCTATGATGATCAATTCGTGCTCATGCAATCCGCTTGTCAAAATATCCAATTGTGTAAATCCTGTAGGCAGTCCTGTGATAGCAGATCCGTTCTTAGCAAGATCTTCGAGTCTCCGTTGGGTGCTTCTAAGGACTTCACTTATCGATTTGAATTCTCCTGCTTTTCGTTCTTTTGTGACTGAAAAAATTTGTTTTTCTGCATTGTCTACTACTTCGTTCGTATCGGTAGATTCTTCATAAGCAGAAGTCGTTATTTCGGTTGAAACATCGATAAGTCTTCTTCTCAAATATTTTTCTTGAACGATGTTTATGTAGTAGTCTATATTTGCAGCACTGACTATAGCATCGACGACTTCACTCAAGTATTCTAGACCTCCAATGAGAGCCAAAGTGTTATTCTTTTCGAGCTCGTTTGTAAGGGTCATCATGTCGATAGGTCTTTTGTTCTCGTGAAGATTGAAGATGGCTTCGAATATCTTTTTGTTCGCATCACTGTAGAACATATCAGGAATGAGCTCTTCGCATACTTTGTCCGCCGCACTTTTCATCAAGAGGCATGCACTCAAAACTGCCATTTCGGCATCCAAGTTTTGGGGGACTTTTCTAGTAGCCATATTTCATTCACTTCCTTAACATATGTGTACTTTGATAGTAGCACTTACTTTTTTGTGAAGGTTCAACTTTATGTTATATACTCCTAATGTGTCAATTTTGATGGGCATATCTATTTGTTTTTTATCGATGTCGTAACCTTTCTTTTTGAGTTCTTCGCTCAACTGTTTAGTCGATACAGTTCCGAACAGTTTTCCATCTGCTCCCGATTTGAAAGTAAAACTGAAGTTGTCTTTTTCCAATTTTTCTTTCATCTTTTTGCATTCTGCGATGAATGCTTCTTCATCTGCTGCTCTTTTATCTAATTCGGTTTCAAGTATATTTTTGCTAGTTTTGGTATACGGTACAGCCAACTTGTTCTTTATCAAAAAGTTTGTCGCATATCCATCAGAAACATCGATTACGTCATCTTTTTTTCCTTGTTTTTTAACATCTTGTAATAATATGACTTTCATAATTTCACCAGTCTTTCTTTCGTCCTAAGTATTATATCAAAACTGACGAAAAAAATAAACCTTTGTTAAGTCGCAATATTCTTTTGTTGTCCGTTTATGCTACTCTCATTTATACATCTAGATTATTAAAAAAATAAATGGCTTAGCATTTATCTCTTGTATTTTAAGTGATTATAATTATTAAAATTTAGGGTTTCGTTTTATTAGAATTTTCTTCATTATAATCATCGAGTTTTGATGATGATATACTTTTTGGCATTTTAAAAGCATATTTACTAGTTCGTTTTTTCTATAGGTTTTTAAAAAAAAGACCTAACGGTCTTATTTAACAAATGGTATCAAAGCCATGAAACGTGCTCTTTTGATTTGTTCAGCAATATATCTTTGGTGTTTTGCACAAGCTCCTGTTTGACGTCTTGGCATTATTTTTCCTTTTTCATTGATATATTTAGTTACAATCATGACGTCTTTATAATCTACGCCTTTTCCTGCGCACATTTGACATATCTTTTTCTTCTTACGATAGAAATCTGCCATGTTTTATTTCTCCCTTCTATTAGAATGGTAGGTCATCATCACTTAGAACAACTTCGTCACCAAAATCCTTGAATGGATCTTCACTTACATCGGTCGTTCCTGTTGGCATTTCTTCACCTGTTGGGAAAGGAACATCGTCAGTATCCATAGTAGGCATCGCATTGTCGCTCATAGATTCGCTAGGAGCATATGAGCCCCCTCCGTTAGATTGACGGCTTCCAAGGAATGTAACATTATCTGCAATTACTTCTGTCACATATCTTCGGTTACCATCTTGAGCATCGTAGCTTCTAGATTGAATTCTTCCTTCAATGCCGACAAGTGATCCTTTTGAGCAAAACTTTGCCACATTTTCTGCTTGTCTTCTCCATACAACCACGTTGATGAAGTCTGCTACTCTTTCGCCATTGGCGTTTGGTATTCTATTTACTGCAACTGTTATTCTAGTCGTCGCTATTCCATTTGGAGTAGTTCTGAGCTCCGGATCTGCAGTAAGTCTTCCTACTAAAATTGTTCTATTCATTATAAACTCCTACTCTTCGTCTAATCTAATTATCATGTGTCTTAAAATGTTTTCATCAAGTCCCAAACGACGATCCAATTCTTTGATTGTCTCAGCAGTCGCTTTGAAGTTGATTACATAGTAAAAACCATTCACTTGTTTCTTGATCGCATAGGCAAGTTTTTTTTGCCCCAAATCCTTGAAATTTGTGACGTCGCCTTTTTCGTCTGTAATCAATTTTTTATAACTGTTTGCAAGACTAGATGCTGCATCTGATTCCATCGTAGTTTTGACTATGAACATCAATTCATATTTATTCATAACTACACCTCCTTTTGGTCTAATCGGCTTTAGTCGATAGCTAAAGCAAAGAGATTAATTCATCTCGAAGATTATTATAACAAATCACAAGTGCTATGTCAAACATGAAAGTGGGGAAATTTTTACTGTGGTTTTTCAAAATTATTATTATAAAAAAATTAAAATAGTGTCTAATTTGAAAGTATGTTAGCTAAATTAAAAACGCTCAATCAGCGTTTATAAAATTGCACTCGTTCCTATACCGAATGGTACGCCTATTATATATAAGACGATCAGGACTGTAATCCAAACGAGAGCCATAATTCCCGAAAATGGTAAAATATCTTTTATAGACTCGATAAGGCTCGTAGGTTTATTAGAGTCGGTATTTTTATCTAGGACTGCCAAATAAATTGCGAAGTATGCCATTATCGGTGTCAGTCCATACGTGACGCATTCTCCAGCACGGAATACGAGTTGTGCAAATTCTGCTGTCATGCCGGCGTTCATGAAGACTGGTACTAATACACCACTCATGATTGACCAACACGTTACTGGTGACGGTAGGAATAGTGTCGAAATTGCCGCTCCCAAAAAAGCAATTATTATGAGAGGAATACCTGTAAAGTTCACTGCTGATATCCCATCTCCGATGAGCGCCACTATGACGTTTCCTATGTTCGTCGCTTTAAAAATTGCAATAAATGTAGAAGCAAAGAACAGGATTACTAGTGGTTTACCTATGCCATCTAACGAATGACCCAAGTATGTACTCATCTCTTGGTTATTTTTAATAGTACCTGCTCCTATTCCATAGAAAAGTCCACAAAGGAAGAAGAACAATGTAACTACGAATACGAACCCTTGATTGAAAAATGAGTTATAACCGAACAGTTTATCTATGTATAAAGTTTGGCTATAGTCGAGAAGGTTTCCTGAAAATGGAAGGCCCGGTATGATGTTATAGACGAAAATCAGTATATAAATCAGTCCGACAGTCAAACTCAACGCCAAGCCTTTTTTCTTCTTTTTGTCTAAATAGAACTCTTCTTGTTCTTCATCGACTTCGTATTTGCCCATTTTAGGGACGATGATTTTCTCCGTTATGTTCGTAATGACGATGGCAGAGATTATTGTCATAAAGATCATAATAAATAAATATGCATAATTGCTTATCATATATGTAGTATCTAAAGACATTGCCGCTGCGCGAGTATATTCCATCAAGGCTGCATCTATCGAACTCATACATATGTTTATTCCCATTCCACAGGTCAAACCTGCGAAAGCCATGATGATACCTGCTTTTGGATTTCGTTTGCCATACTTGAAACATCTAGCACAAATTGGCAGTAAAACTACGAAACTCAAATCTCCCGTTATGCTAGCCAATATAGTAATGATGGTCAATACGAATGTGACTTTGAACTTACTAGCTTTTTTTGTGAGCAGCGTGAATAAAGATTCGAGGAATCCACTCTTATCCATTATTCCAACGCCGATCAAAACTATTATGATGTTGATGAGCGGTGCGAAGCTTGCAAAGTTCGATACAGTTGTTCTGAATATTTGTTTTAATCCCGATAAGTTGAATAACGATGTGACCAAAACGGTCGTCGTATTCAAATCACCTCTTATGGTGTTGACCGAATTGTAATTGGCCGAAACACCTAGCGCACCTAAAATCCCACTTAGAACAACAGTACCTATTATCAATATCAAAAAGGCCATGATAGGATGCAGTATCGTTCTTTGTTTTTTTCTTTTAAACATTAGGTTTGTCCACCTTCTTTTTCATTTTTTTGTTAACTTCTAAACGATCCATCATTATTTCATGATCGCAGCCTGCGCATTTAAGCTTTATGTCTACTCCGAGTCTCGTAATGGTCCACGTCTTCGACCCACAGGCGTGAGGTTTTTTCATTTCTACGACATCGCCGAGCGATATATTATTTGTCATGATGAACCTCCAATTGATTATACGGTATTTTAATCTTATTTTTATCGTATCTTTGTTTGATCATTTTCAAAATTTCTCTCTTGTAAGCCCAAACTTTTCCTGGACTGCAATAAATTCTTATTCCATAATCGATACAAGAATCTTTCAATTCGTTGATACCAATATACGCGGTATCTTTTTTCATCGTGTCCCAAGTTTTTATTTCTTCGACTATTTCGTTGAGAACTTTTTCAACTTTTTCTATAGGCGCTTCATATGCTGTCGGTGCGATGATAAGTGTCGAGGCAGTCTTTTGTGAAAGATTGATAACTTCAGATATGTTTCTATTGGCAAGTATCAAAACTTCTCCATCGAAATTCATGATTTTCGTAGAACGCAATCCGAGTTCGATTATTTGACCGTGAAATCCGTTGTATTTGACATAATCGCCAACTACATAGTAATTATCCATGATGATAGACGCTCCACTTATTATATCTTTGAGAGTATCTTGAAAAGACAGTGCTCCTACTGCCGACGCGATTCCAAGACTGGCGATTAGCGAACTCACATTGAGTCCAAACAGGTCCATAATTATTATGCCTGTGATTGCTATAATTGCCCATTTGAATATGTTTTTCAGAAGTTCAGCTACAGTGCGTTTTCTCTTTTTATCATATTCACTTTTATTTCTAGATAATACTTTTTCTAAAATCAATTTGACTATCGAAAAGGCGATATAAGCGACTAAAATAGTTATTGCTGTACCGATAACTTGTTTTTTGAAAATTACTTCTAAGAACTTTTCCATTCTATTCACCATCCACGTCGATATTTATTATTTCGAGAATGCGGGCAAGCTCTTCATCTGAATTGAATGGAATGGTCACTTTACGAGCTGAAATGGTCACTCTCGTACCTATTTTTTCACGCATAGCATTTTCGTAGACTGAATAAATTCTATTCAAAGGCACTATTCTTGTAACTTTATGTTTTTTGGCAATTTCGCCGTTTTTGGATACATTCTCCAATTCGCGAACACTCATACCGTTTGTTATGATTCGATAAGCCAATGATATTACATAATCTTCGTCTTCCATTTTTGATAAGATTTT
The DNA here is from genome assembly GCA_948433885.1 of uncultured bacterium. GTDB lineage: Bacteria > Bacillota_I > Bacilli_A > RF39 > UBA660 > RUG11867. Next base: position 16,492 of record CAOJEC010000024.1, read on the forward strand.
TGCATGGGCCATACTTATCTTGCCTTCAGCGACTAGTGACTTAACTTCTTCGGGCAGCGTTACTAAACCCAAAACGTTCGTTATGTAGCTGCGGCTTTTAGATACTTTTTTGGCAAGTTGTTCTTGGGTGAGAGAAGATTTTTTGATTATATTATCGTAAGCTTCTGCTTCTTCGATAGGGTTCAAGTCTTCTCTTTGGATGTTTTCTAAAAGTGCTACTTCCATCATCTCTTCATCGGTATAGTCTTTTATTATAGCGGGTATTTCAGTGAAGCCTGCCAATTTTGCAGCTTTCGTACGACGTTCTCCGGCGACGAGTTCATAACCTTTTATACTTTTTTTGACGATTATGGGTTGAAATAGTCCGTGTTCTTTGATCGATTCAGATAATTCTTTCAGTTTTTCTTCGTCGAAGACACGGCGTGGCTGAAAAGGATTACTTCTGATTTCAGAGATAGGAATGTTCTTGATGTCTTTATCGGTCGCTTCGGCAATTATTCCGTTTTCTATTTCTTCAAAACTACTAGCTCCTTCGAAGTTGATGTTTTCGTTGTTGAAAAGTTGTTCGAGTCCTGTACCCAATGCTTTTCTTTTAGTTTCCATCGCGGTCGATGACCTCCTTCGCTAAGTTAAGATATGCTTCAGTTGCACGGCAAGTGGGATCGTATTCACAAATCGGTTTTCCATGGCTAGGTGCTTCAACGAGTCTTATCAAACGTGGAATTATCGTATTGAATACCTTCTCTCCAAAAAATTTTCTAACTTGTTCTACTACTTCCAATCCTAGATTAGTTCTAGAATCTAGTAGTGTCAAAAGTACTCCTTCGATAGTCAATTCTGAATTGAGTTTTGTTTGAGTCATTATGATCGTATTCAAAAGTTGTGCGACTCCTTCCAATGCAAAAAATTCACATTGTACTGGAATTAGTACAGAATTAGATGCAACAAGTGCATTTATCGTATGAATTCCTAGTGATGGTGGACAATCCAAAATGATGTAATCGAAGTCGTCCGCTACTGTAGAAAGCGCATTTTTCAATTGTTGATTCTTTTTAAATTCAGGGTCATTGTACTCCATTTGCATGAGTTCGGTATCCAATCCTGCCAAATTGATAGTCGCAGGAAGTATGGAAAGTTTTGTGAATTTAGTTTTGATGATCGCATCTTTTGTTTCGCATCTATTGGTCATAACTTCGTATATGCTGTATTTTATGGCTCCCTTGTTCACTCCAAGGCCAGTAGAAGCATTACCTTGCGAGTCCAAATCGATCAGCAATGTTTTTTTGCCCAATTTCCCCAACGATGCAGCCAAATTGATACTCGTCGTAGTTTTGCCAACTCCACCTTTTTGATTAACTAAAGAAATAATTTTTGCCATCGCGTACCACACCTTCATTTTGTTTATTTCTAAACTATTTTAACATATTTAAGTTGTAAAGTACAATATAGATTTTAATTTTGTGAACGTTCGTAAAAGAAAACTACAAATTATGAGACATTTGTAGTTTTAAGGTTTTTATGCGTCGATGAAAGTCGATTATCAAAAAATGTAATCTTTTGTCATTTATTTTAATTGCAGTTGTGTTTATCGGTTTTAGTTCTCTTCAGTATCGACTGGTAAAAAAGATATTTCAAAGGATTCATTCATTTGTCTTTCGAGCTCAATATAGTATTCTATAGGATGGTATTCGTTGATGTCGAGATCCTTTCTTAAAAGATTTAAGCTGCTCGTGTAAACTTTGAATATGTCGTCCATTTCGGATAAGTTTCCGAGTTCATCATACATTATTGTTTGAGTAAAATTGGTTTTTGTTATATCGCCTATTTTGACAAATATTTCTTTCGTTTCGAGACTATGTTCACCGAATGTCATATAACTTTTTTCATAAATTCCTTGTGCTGGAAGGCGGTCATCATCGCGATTATAGCTGAATACAGTTTGAGTTTCTAATGTTAAGGAAGAATCACTCAATGCTCTTCTAAAAAGAACTTCTACATGATTGTCTGCTCCAAAAATGAAGGGTCTTAGTTCTGTTTCACCAAATATTATGTTAGTAAAATCGCGATTTGTTACAGTACTTTGTATTTCGGGCCAACTATCTTCTATTTTCATCAATACGATTCTTTGTTGTCCAGAGGACGGGTCATCGAAGATGACACAGCTTATATCGATAGGTCTATATTGAATCGGTTTTTCTTCAACTTTTTCAGGTTTCACTTCTTCTTGCGAAGTTGGCTGTCTCGGCGGTAAGTCAGTAGACTTATAAAATCTTCTATTGGTCGAAGAAGAGAGTGATATGCCCAATAAAAGTGCGCATATACCTGTGTAAAATATGTATTTATTTTTCATAAAATTCCTCTTTTCCTTAAATTATTCGAAGTAGTATGATATAAAATTTCTTTATCGGTGTCAAGAGTTTTAAATAATTTTAAAAAAAGACTTATTCGTCTTTTTGTTTTTTGGACTCATTGTCTTTTTTTTCGTATTTTTCTAATTTACCATTTGTGACAAGTTCTTCGATTTCTTCTTTTGTTATAGTTTCATGTTCGATCAAAGTTTCACTTATGAGTGTCACTAGTTTTTTGTTTTCTTTTAAAATTTTTGTTGCTTCTTTATAGCATGCATCAATTATTTTACGAACTTCTGTGTCGATTTCCAAGGCAACTTGATCACTGAAATTTTTGGCCTTATCGTAATCTCTTCCTAAGAAAACACTTCCCTGTTTCGATTCGAATTGAATAGGACCAAGGTCACTCATTCCGTACTCAGTAACCATTGCTCTTGCGATTTTAGTTGCACGTGAGAAATCGTCCGAAGCACCTGTAGAAATTTCTCCGAAGAATAGTTCTTCACTGACTCTTCCTCCAAGTAATCCGATTATTTGTGCGGTCAGTTCTTTTTTTGTCGCCAAATTCATATGTTCATCCTTTGGCAACATCATAGTATAACCACCGGCCATTCCTCGAGGAATGATAGTTATTTTGTGAACGTCTTGAGCGTCTTCTAGTTTGAGACCGATGACTGCATGGCCTGCTTCATGAAGGCTTACAAGTTTTTTTTCTTTGGCAGTTATTTTTCTACTGACTTTTGCAGGCCCCATGAGAACGCGATCTGTCGCTTCATCTATTTCGTTCATACTGATCGCTTGTTTATTACGGCGTACTGTCAAGAGTGCTGCTTCATTCAACAAATTTTCCAAATCTGCTCCACTGAATCCTGGAGTACGTTTAGATAAATTTTTGATATTTACATCGCTTGCGAATTTTTTGTTGCGAGCATGTACTTCGAGAATTGCTTCTCTTTCTTCAGCATCGGGATAACCGACTGTGACTTGACGGTCGAAACGTCCAGGACGTAGAAGGGCTGGGTCCAATACGTCGGGTCTATTTGTCGCTGCTATGATAATGATTCCTTCGTTTGCACCGAAGCCATCCATCTCAGTGAGGAGTTGGTTAAGTGTTTGTTCACGTTCATCGTGTCCTCCACCGATACCCGTTCCTCTTTGTCGTCCGACTGCATCGATCTCGTCGATGAAGATCAAACATGGTGCGTTGTGTTTCGCTTCTTTGAACATGTCTCTTACACGGCTTGCTCCGACTCCGACAAACAATTCTACGAAGTCCGATCCACTTATATAATAGAATGGAACATTTGCTTCTCCAGCGACTGCTTTTGCAAGAAGTGTCTTACCAGTTCCAGGTGGCCCTACAAGTAATACACCTTTTGGAATACGTGCGCCTAGTTTTTGGAACTTTTTAGGATTTTTCAAGAAATCGATAAGTTCCGATACTTCTTCTTTTTCTTCTTTTAGACCGGCAACATCTGAAAATTTGACTTTTCCTCCGTCGGCATTCAATTTTGCCGTACTTCTTCCGAAATCCATCGATTTGTTATTTCCACTCGATATTCTAACGAGCAGATAAATAGTTGCACCGATGAGCAATACTGTAGGGATGACGTTCATCGTAAATGCTAAGATAGCACTGCTTCCTGGATCTTTATTGGTGTTTACTTTGAATTCCATAGATTCTTGATATGTCAATATTTTTGTCATGACTGACTCAGAATATGGAACTTTCAATACGAATTTTTCAGTCTTCTTATAATCCTTCAGTTTCCCTTCAATTTCGTAAATGCTAGAAGAAGCAGAAGGCGTAATTGTCAGCTCTTCAACTTTGTCTTCCGATAATTCCTTTATGAATTGATCATAAGTAAAATCGTGTTTTTCAAAACGTGCTGCACTATAATAATAAACGGCTGCAATCATCATTGCAATTAAAATACCGTACATTACGAGCGATTTTACCATCGTATTTTGGTTATTTTTTTTCATCAGTATTTTCCTCTCTTTTTGTATACTTAAGTATTATATCATATTTTCCGTCTTTGTTAATATCAAATTTACTTTTCCGTAAACCAGGAAGCCACACTATGACATCATCACTGTCTACGACGATGGGATAAGTAAATCTTTTCGAAGGTTCAATTTTTTCATCTATGAATATATCTTTTATTTTCTTTGAGCCTTTCATATTTTTTATTTCCATTTTATCTCCATCGTATCTTGTTCTCACATAGAGTGGTAAAGCGACCTCTTCACTCGAAATTCTAGTTGTATAATTCGATGTATCTTCTTCGTAGTCTACTATGTCAATAGAAGAACTGTCTTGTAATTGGGTATGTTCTGTGAGTAGTATTTTATAAGGCTCAGTTGGTTGATGTTTTTTGAATTTTAATGAGTCGTATTCTCTAGATACTTCGATACCAAGTGGTAAATTTATTTTGAAATTTTTCCCGGCTTTGAGACAGTTCAATATATTTTCTATGTGGAAAGATTGCACTTTATCCACATCATCTTCATAGATATTGGACAAGATTTTTTCTAATTCTTTTTTTTGAAGAAAAGGATGTAGAATTTCGAATTTATTCAGCTTTATTGATCCATCAAAATTCGATTGTATTGCTTGATCGACCAATTCGTCGATGAATTCGCTCGTTGTGGAAAGTTCTTCCGAGAATTGCAGATATTTGGAATGAACGTTCGGGTTTTCTTTTTTTAAAAATGGTAGAATATTATGTCTATATCTATTTCTAGTATGGTTATCTTCATCGTTAGTTTTATCTATGACATAGTCTACATTATGTTGTGTTACGAAATTCAAAATTTCACTTTTTGTATAAAAGATCAATGGTTTTATAAAAACATATTTTTTTTCTTTATGAACTTTTTTAAATCCTGTGTACCCTTTAAGGTTCGATCCCCGTGTTAAACGCATCAAAACAGTTTCTATTAAATCGTCTCCATGATGGGCGGTTGCAATGTATGGTGTGTCGTATTTATCGGCAAGTTTTTTGTAAAAATTATATCTCTTTTTTCTATAGTAAAATTCATTTTCTGATTTTTTTTCGAGTTTCAATGGTTCGAAAATTATTCCTAAATTTCGACAATACTCTTCAACAAAAATTCTTTCGTCAACACTTTCTTTTCGAATACTGTGATCGATGTGAGCACATATTATCTTGTATCCTTCATCATATAGTACTCGAAGAAGGCACATAGAGTCGGGACCGCCCGAGCATCCTACGATTATAGGTTCATCCTGAATCGATAGAGTTTTCATAAATTTTCTAGTTTTATCCACTTGCACACCGCTTTCTAATGCAATATTTTATCAAATGTCTTCAAATTATCAACCATATTTTAAAAAAGTCGAACGATTTATTTTAAGAGAACATTTTTTACAAGGTAATGGATTTTCCAAAATCCATTTTAGCTGACAATCAGATCAAATTTTTAATTTGAAGTTTATATCAGTTAAAGTGATCTTTCGACAACTTGAATAAAAGAAAACCCCATAAACATTGAGTTTATGAGGATTGAACTGTAATAGTATCCTATCTCTTTGAGAATTGAGGAGCTCTACGTGCTTTCTTAAGACCCGGCTTTTTACGTTCTTTGATTCTTGCGTCTCTAGTTGTAAATCCTTCCGTCTTCAATATCTTACGATAAGAATCTTCTCTAGTTTGATCAGTGTTTGCATCATATGCAAGCAAGCATCTTGTAATACCTAATCTTATTGCGCCTGTTTGGCCACTGAATCCGCCACCTTTGACAACGATGTCGATGTCGAATGCATTTTCATTGTTAGTCAATACTAGTGGTTGTTTCAAATCCATTACTAATGTTGCGAATGACATATATTCGTTTACATCTTTACCATTGACGATGATCTTTCCTGAACCAGGAGTCATTCTTACTTGAGCAATAGATCTTTTTCTACGTCCTGTCGCTGTAATAACTTTTTTATCCATAAATATCCTCCTATTTTACACTTATCTTTTCAGGTTTTTGAGCGATTTGTTCATGTTCGCTGCCAGCATAGACAAATAACTTTTTGCCCATTTGTCTTCCTAGTCTTCCATGTGGAAGCATCCCTTTGATTGCTCTTTCTACCATTTCTTCCGGATATTTTTCAACCATTTCTTTGGCAGTTCTTTCGCGTAGTCCTCCTGGGAATCCACTATGATTGTAATACATTTTGTCTTCTAATTTTTTTCCTGTTAGGTTGATTTTAGAAGCATTTATTACGATTACATAGTCCCCTGTGTCTACATGTGGTGTGTAAGTAACTTTGTGTTTACCTCTCAATATCGTCGCTGCTTTTGTAGCGAGACGTCCTAAAGTCTCACCTTCAGCGTCGATCAAATACCATTTGCGTTCGATGTTTTCTTTTTTTTGCATGAATGTTTGCATTTTAATCTTTTCCTTTCGTCTGACCTCTTACACTTTTTAACTTCCCACATCAAAAAGCTTCGGTCAAATAAAATGTACCGATTAAGATTATAAGTAATCTCTAAGTAAAAGTCAACAAAATAAGGATAGCTTTTGTTCGATTTTTTGATTAGTATATGATAATGTCTTAAGTGTTAGTATTTGATTATGTCCCAAA
>CAOJEC010000025.1 GCA_948433885.1 uncultured bacterium
GAAGATAGAGAAGAAGCCATAGAAGTGAGGACTTCAGGAAGGATATTAAGACAAGGTTTAGAGAGGAATGGACAAAAAAAGAGCAAAAAATTTCTAAAACTAGTTGAAAAATCATCAAAAGTATTATAAACTGAATTCATACGACACATCCTTTATTTTTATCAAATTTATTATACAGAATGTGTCGTATAAAAAGCAAGAGAAGAGGTGGGTAGTCACCTCTTTTAAAATAAAGGACAAAAACTGTCCAGTGGTAAGCCTTATCAAGCATAATATTTTAGGAAGAATTTCTTCCTTTTTTCTTGGCTTAGTGCTTGAATTATTTTGTACAATAAGATATAATCATTATTAGAATAAAGGGTGATGTATTATGGCAAAGATTACTGGGTTATGTGCACATGAAATTTTAGATTCTAGAGGTAATCCTACCGTTTACTGTGAAATGCGTGTCGATGACGACATCATAGTAAATGCCGGTGTTCCAAGTGGTGCATCCACTGGAGAAAAAGAAGCCTTGGAGTTGCGAGATGCAGTCTTGAGTAGATACGATGGTAAAGGTGTCAAACGTGCAGTCACCAACATTAACGAAATAATAAAGTCTGAAATTTTGGGCATGGAGTTGAATCAAAAATTGATCGACGAAAAAATGTTGAGACTGGATGGAACTACTAATAAGTCTGCTTTGGGTGCCAACTCTATTTTGGCAGTTTCTTTGTGTGTTATGAAGGCTCTTGCCAAAGTTCAAGGAAAAGAACTTTACGAATATTTGAGTGAAGGAAGCATTTCCATGCCTATCGCTATGATGAACATACTAAATGGTGGTATGCATGCCGGCAATGGTGTCGATATTCAGGAATTTATGATCGTCCCAACAGTCAAGACGATACACGAAAGAGTTAGATGTGGAGCGGAGATATTCCATAAACTAGCTGAAATTCTCAAAAAGAAGAGATTGACGACGGGATTAGGAGACGAGGGTGGTTATGCTCCAAAATTGGTGAGTAATACAGAAGCATTAGATTTGATCGTCGAAGCAATAAAAAAAGCAGGGTACGTACCCGGTAAAAATGTCTATATAGCCTTGGATGTCGCAGCAAATTCATTTTATAACAAAGAAACAGGTCAATATAAGATAGACAATACAAAACTTACAAAAGAAGGCTTACTAAATTATTACAAGTATATATGTGAAAAATATCCAATCATCAGTATAGAAGATCCATTCGAAGAAAACGACATAGAATCACTTGCTAAGATGACCGAAATATTGGGCGAAAAGATAATGATCGTGGGCGACGATTTCTTTGTCACTAATAGTAAATTACTCGGAGAAGCTGTAGTTAAAAAAGCGGCTAATTCGGTGCTTTTAAAACCTAACCAAATCGGTACTATAACTGAGATGATGGAAACTATTAAGGTTGCACGTGATAACCATTATAAGATGATCATAAGTCATCGAAGTGGAGAAACGAATGACACGACGATAGCCGATATTGCCGTCGGAATGAACATCGGTTTTATAAAGACGGGTTCTCTTTCGAGAGGCGAAAGAATTGCCAAATACAATAGATTGATGTTGATCGAAGATAAATTGCTTGGCAAACATAGATTAGGGTGATAACATGAGGAAATTTTTACACGGAATCGGGAATGCATTTTTGACAATCGTCGTCTTGATCTTGATCGTATACGGTTGGATGTTCATAGAAGTGAAATTGTTGTTGAAAAGTTATCCGGAATTTTTTGGCTATGTTTTCTATTTGCAAGAAGAAGCTGATATGGTGCCGCAGTTTGAAGTTCAAGATGTAATCTTGGTCAAGAAAGACGAGGACTATCAAGCAGGGGATATGGTCTTGTACTTCGACAGTAAAGATAGTAAATATAAAGTGCACAATGTCGTTTCTCACGATGCTAGTTTGACAATTACAAAATGTGCTACATGCGAAGCAAACAATCCAGCAGTGACGAACGATCATGTTGTCGGTAAAGCGGTTGGCAAAGTCATGTTCATGGGAGCTATAGTTGGATTCTTCTCTCAAAAGATCGTATTGATTTTCTTTGCTGCAGTCGGGGTGATCTTCTTAGTCGTAAGTCAATACTTCGAATATAAGCCTAAGACGGTGAAAATCGAAGAGAAGAGTGTTCTCAAAGATGAAGATCAACTATCAAAAAAATAGGTTGCAAAAAAGGAGTTTAATTGATAAAATATGTAATGTCCGATCGAGACATTGCAAATGGTCTGTTGGTGAAGCGGTCAAACACATAGCCCTCTCAAGGCTACATACATGGGTTCAAATCCCATACAGATCACCAAGAAGAAAATTATCCCTTGTTTACAGGGGTTTATTTTTTTAGAAGGTGTTAATATTGTCTATAAAAGTTATTGCAATAGACGGTAGTTTACGATAAAATATAGGTGTTGGGGTTAGATCAATCAATGTCCCATAGCCAAGTGGTAAGGCATCAGACTCTGAATCTGACATTCCGTTGGTTCGAATCCAACTGGGACAACCATGTTTTTGTTTTAAAATCTCTCTTGGGGAGTTTTTTTTAATTATTCTAATGAAAGATTTTGTCACACATCGAACCGATTCTTCTATTATATTATAGGGGGAGTATAGACAAAATGCAAAAAAGAAAGGCCGTCGAAGGCATAAAGATAGGCAATGAGAATCGATATAGATGTTATGAATTCGAAACGGAAATTTCTTCTCGCATGTGTGGAATCATTTATGCACGTAGTGAAGAGGAAGCGAGAGAGGCAGTCCTACACGGAAAAAAGGACGAGATCATCGAGACGTTCGATGTAAAAGTCGAAAATATCGTACAATTGAGTGAAGTAAAAGAAGATTTCAGTAAATAAGGTATTTAAAAAGTCCATCGAGTGATGGGCTATTTTTTGAATGTTATTATATCTATCGTCTTAGAAAATGCGTAGAGAATTTTGTTGGCTTTGTTGATAGCAAAACTTTTTCCTAGAGCTTTACCACCGATCGTAAAGGCAGCAATTGTGCTCGTCACTAAAAGATTGATCATAAGTGGATTGAAAGAAGTGATCGATGTTAGAGATACGGCGATCGTCACGCCGGCGCCTCCCGATAGAATTCCGCATATATCTCCAATCACGTCGTTACAAAAAGATGAAACTCTTGCATTGTTCTTTATAAGAGCAAGTGCCGTTTTAGAACCACGAACTTTTTTTGAGGCCATAGAATTGAATACTTTCGGATCTGCAACGGTGACACTCACACCTACCATATCGAAGCATATGCCCAACATGATGAAGACGATGAGAACGATGATCGATACTACGACTGTCGCATTCGAAACGACCGTTTCTGAAAAGAACGACAGTACGAAGGACATCATGAATGCCAATATAGTAACTTCTATTATCCAAATCGTATTTTTGTCGAAATGTTTAGTTCTATTGTCCTTTTTTACCTTTTCCGAATAAGGATGTCTATTTTTTTTCATAGTTATACTCCATAATAAAATGAAATGAGGAAATTGCCACGATAAACTTTGGCTCTTAGGTCAGGTAGGATTTCCCTCCTATCAACTCTTCGATTACTCGAAAAGCAGTTCCCTTTTAATGATCGAAAGTCGCCATTACTGGTCGACGAACCTGATTGCCACTCAGATACCACTGCAATCTCATGACAATATCCACTCTAGAAGTTTTCCTCCCAATGCAGTAGGTAATACTAATACTCTCTTGCAAAGAAGGTTTCATGAAGCAATACCCAATTACTTGATGTACACCAAGCAAATGGGCTGTCGACAATCCCCACATCTTCACTCAAGTCAAGCTACACTAATCCAAGCTTTCACCAGGAGTTAGGTTTAATCCCTGTTCGTAGGACGACCGTCCCACAAAGAAGGGTCTCCGCGGAAAGATGGGTCGATGATCGTATGCCGTTACGGTCGCCCATAAATCCTTCATTCCCAGCATCCACCCCAAACTGGGCGTAAGAAGCAAACACCAGAAGTTTCATAGATATGCTCTTTAATGACTTTTTAGGGTCATCTTCGTAAGACTTGCATTGACTAGAATAATGTATCCCCATTTCGATGATAATTATATCACACTGTTTTCGGTGTTCGCAACACACCATTCAAGTATTTAACGATTATAAACGTAAAATTAAATAAAAAAGAGAGCTATCAACTCTCTTCATTGTAGTAGTATACTTTCAAAGTGCTTATCGAACTCAACTCTGTTCCTTTGGGAGAACTTTGCTTATAGATAGTATCTTTTTTAAGTTCGGTGCCCTCTAAAGTGAGGATGTCTTCAGGAGTTAGTTCGAGCATCTCTGTTATCAAGTTTGCACCTTTTAAGTTGTTTTTCCATTTGTTGAACTCTTGTATAGTCATACCTGTGAAGTCGGGGATGAGTACTTTTTCATCGTTTTCGTTGTCGTCTTCATCGTCAGGTGCATTTGTCGTTCCATCGAATTCCGAAACGACGATTTTCAAATGATCGATCGTATCGACCAATTTTCCGGCGTGTTCCGATTGACTCAAGACTATGCCATCAGGTTGGTTGCTAGATTGAGTAACGATTTCGAGTTCAATTCCTCTATCCAGAGCCCAATTTTCTACTTCTTTTCCAGTAAGGCCAAGTAAGTTTGGCATCAATTCTCTTCGAGGTTCGTTGTAGTAAGTTTTTCCCGCGATTCTCTTTTCGTAGTTTTCTTCTGCATCGAAGGAGAACGTCTTGATCAACTTAGGTTTTTCGATTTCGAGGTTCGCTTTCATCAAATCGACGATCTCTTCTAAAGATTGTTTGTAATATTGGAAAGTGTATATATAAGATCTCATCGAATCCATGTACATCGTCAAGTCGTAGCCAGTCAAATATGTTTTTTCGATAGAAAGGCTAGCATTTTTGTTGATCGCTCCCAAAAGGACGTTTTTTCCTACATTGTAAAGTGACAATATTTGAGGAGTGGTCATGTTCGTGTCTATGTTGTCGACGACGTCATCCAAAATTTTATAAAATTCATCGACACTTCCTATGTTTTTGAGCTCTTTTACCATACCTTCGACGACCAACTGTTGATTTTGTACTCTTTGGAAATCGCCTAGTGGCAAAGTCTTACGGTGACGGGCGAGGGCAAGAGCCTGTTCTCCATTCAATCTTTGAGGTCCTTTTTTCAAACAAATGAGATGTTCTCCGAATCTTCTATCGGAGTCTTGTTCACAAAAATCGAGTGGTACATCGACTTCGATACCTCCCATGTCGTCGACTAGTTTGACGACTCCTGTGAAGTTCACTTTTGCATAATAGTCTATTTTTATACCTGTTAAATTTTCTATCGTGTTGACTACACATGTGGCTCCACCATAAGCCGAAGCGTTTATTTTATTTTCTCGCTTATCGGCACAGGCGATCGGTACATAAGTGTCGCGTGGAATACTGAATACTGTTGCATTGAGTGTCTTCGGATTGAACGTTATCATCATGAGCGAATCTCCATTGAAAGACGAACTCGCCGAGATGTTGTCTCCTGTAGAATCCACGCCCATCAAAAGAATGGTAAATGGTTCGGTCAAATTTTTGGTCGAATAAGATATGTTATCGACATTTTCCATCTTCTTAGTCTTCGTGTAGATGACTTTCGTTTCCGTTTGCAAATTGGCAAATTTTTCATACGAATTGTAACTCGTCACATAGCCGTCGGCAATGAAAAGTGCATCGATCTCGCCATCATACAAATCTGAGATCATACTTATATAATCGTCGTATTCGATCAATTTTCCATCTATTTTGTTTTCTTTTATCATCTCTTGTGGAATGATGTATCCGGTCGGATGATCTTTAGCACTGATGATACCTATCTTTTTATATGAGTCGGTTTCCGACATGCTTATCATGACACTCGTATAATCGACATACTTTTTCTGAGCACCATCTATGATCGCGTATGTCTTATCGATGTAGAAGCTTGCGACGTCCATTCCCAAAGCGAATATGCTCGAGATGACTAAAAGTCCTACAAACATCTTGTTTCTTTTTGTAAATAGGAGAACTGTTCCTCCTAACAAAAGAATGATGAGATGCACATACAAGACTATCAATATGAGAACTCGAATGAAAGTTTCGATAGACGCCAGTTTTAAAATCGAAATTGTAAAAAATGCGAGCGAAATCACAAAGGTCAAAGCGACAATCAAAAATGCAACACGCAGTGGTCTATTTTGTCTTTTCCATTTGTGAAGGAAACTCTTTTTCGGTAAGCGAGTCCGATTAATTTCGTTATTTTCCATAGGATCCCCTCTTTATAATTGTACAGTCATAAGTATATCAAAAACTCTCAATAATTACCATAAAAAATGTTCAAAAGGGTTGTGAAAACACGAAGTTATTTGTTATAATTTTGAATAGGGAAAGTGGTGAAATATGAAATATTTAGATACATTGAACGAGATGCAACTCACCGCGGTTAAACATGGAGAAGGTCCGTGCCTCGTCATGGCAGGAGCCGGGTCCGGGAAGACGAAAGTTTTGACGAGTAGGATTGCCTATTTGATCGAGTCAGGTGTGCCCGATTACAATATTTTGGCTATAACGTTTACGAACAAGGCCGCTAAGGAAATGAAAGAGAGATTGGCCGGGGTGATCGGTCAAACTCGAGCTTTCATAGGTACTTTTCACTCGTTTGGGCTCAAAGTCATAAGAGAAAATTCACAGGAAGTCGGATTGACTAAAAATTTCACCATCTTAGATGCCGACGACCAGGCGAGTATAATCAAAAAAATATTGAAAGAAAAAAATATCGATTCTAAAAAGTTCAGTCCGAACTATATAAGAAGCAGGATAAGTTTTTTGAAAAACGAGATGGTTTCTTTCGAAGAAATAAAGAAGACGATGAATACTCCTGTCGACAAAATAGTCGTCGAAGTATTCAAAAGCTATGAAGAGACTTTGAATAGAAGTAACGCGGTCGATTTCGACGATTTGTTGTTGAAACCGGTGCGACTTTTTCAAGAAAATCCCGAAGCTTTGAATCATTATCAAGATCATTACCCTTACATTTTGGTAGACGAGTATCAAGATACGAATCCCGTGCAATATAAATTGACGAGATTGTTGGGAAGTAGAGATGAAAACTTATTCGTAGTCGGCGACATGAATCAATCTATTTACAGTTTTAGACAAGCCGACTATAGGAACATTTTGAATTTCGAAAAAGATTTTAAGAATGCTGTGGTCATCAAACTCGAACAAAATTATAGAAGTACTCAAATCATCTTGGATGCGGCGAACAGTGTCATAAAGAACAACACGGAGAAGAAAGATTTGAAATTGTGGAGCGATCGCAAGACAGGTGCTCTCGTAAATTATATGAGAGCATACGACGGGATTCACGAGATAAAACTAGTTGTTGACGAGATTCAAAGTAAAATTTTGGATTACAAAAGTTATAACAGTTTTGCCATTTTGTATAGAACAAATGCACAATCTCGACAAATAGAAGAAACGCTTCTTACAGCGAATGTGCCTTATAGAATATACGGAGGATTCAGTTACATAAATCGCAAGGAGATCAAGGATTTGATCGCCTATTTGAAGATTTTGAACAATCCCGACGACGTCGTAAGTCTAAGACGAATTATAAACGTCCCAAAAAGAGGAATAGGCGATGTGGCTATGAACAAAATAGAGGCGAACAGTCTTCTAAGGAGTACATCTTTGTTCGATTGCATGGAATCTAAAAAGGAAATAGAATTCAGAGATTTGATTTTTAAATTGAGAGAATTCATGGAAGAGCACACATTGACCGAACTTATCGACGAGATAGTAGATGAAAGCGGTATGCGTGCGATGTACGAAGCTGAAAATACTTTGGAGTCGGGGCTTAGACTCGATAACTTGATGGAGTTCAAAAGTTTGACGGCGGCTTTCGAAGATCGTACAGGAAGTGTCAATTTGAACGATTTCCTAGGTGAAATCGGGTTGATGAGCGATGCCGACAAGGACAACAATGTAGCCGATGCGGTCACCCTCATGACTTTACACAGTGCCAAGGGATTGGAATTCGATGTCGTTTTTTTGGTCGGCATGGAGGAAGGATTGTTTCCTCATGCAAATGCGATGTTAGAAGAAGGCGGCATGGACGAGGAAAGACGTCTTTGCTATGTTGGGATTACGAGAGCACGCGACATGTTGTACATCACCAATGCGAAAAGAAGAATGCTCTATGGAAAAGAGACCGCCAACATGCCGAGCAGATTCATAAACGAGATAGATAATTCTTTGATAGAACGCAACACAGTGGGTGAACGCGAAGTTGTACAAGTCTCTAGTGAAAAGTATTATAACGAAAATTCGGATGATTTCAAATTGGGAGATTTGATCGATCACGAAATATTCGGACATGGAGTAATCATCAACATAAGTGGTGATTTGATCGATGTTGCATTCAAGACAGGGGTAAAAAAAGTCAAAAAGAATCACAAAAGTGTCAAAAAATTATAGGAGGAACAAATATGTTAGATAGGTACAATGAGTTAGTCGAAGTATTGAAAAAGGCCAATTACGATTATTATGTGAACGACAATCCTACATTATCCGATAACGAATACGATAGTTTATTAGCCGAGCTCGAACGGTTGGAGAAGATGAATCCCGACATCATAAGAGGAGATTCTCCTACTCAAAATGTCGGAAGTACGGTCATCGACAAGTTCGAAAAAATTCGTCACGTGACCCCACTCATGAGTATCGCAGATGTCTTCAACGAAGAAGAGTTGATCGAATGGGATAAAAAGATTCGCAAGATGGTCGGAGACGATGTCAGTTATGTATGCGAACTTAAGATCGATGGACTGAGCATCAATTTGACTTATGAAAATGGAAAACTCGTCCAAGCGGCGACGAGAGGAGACGGCGCGATCGGTGAGAATGTCACGCACAATGCACTTACGATAAAGTCGATTCCGAGGGTCATTCCTAGTGGCGATTCGCTCGAGATAAGAGGTGAGATCTACATGCCGATCGCTTCGTTCGAGAGATTGAACGAAGAACGTGCTCAAAAAGGGGAACAATTGTTTCAAAATCCCCGCAATGCGGCGGCAGGAAGTTTACGGCAGTTGGACAGTAAAGTTGCTGCTTCTAGAGGACTAGATGCATTCTTCTATCACGTACCTTTGGTGAACAGAAGTACGCATCACGAAGCCCTAGAATACTTACGAGAAAACGGATTCGTAGTCAATCCAAATATCGAATGTTGTAAGGACATAACCGAGGTATTAAAGTATGTCAACAAGTGGACGGAACTTAGGCCAACTTTACCATACGATATCGACGGAGTTGTCGTCAAGGTTGACAATTTGAGTTTACAAAGAGAATTGGGTTCGACAGCCAAAAATCCGCGTTGGGTAATCGCCTATAAATTTCCGGCCGAGGAAGTTACGACTAAACTTAAAGATGTCATCTTCACAGTAGGAAGAACCGGTCAAATAACACCGAACGCCGTATTGGAACCGATCAAAATAATGGGAAGTACAGTAGCGAGAGCGACTCTTCACAACATGGATTTCATAAGAGAGAGAGATTTGGAAATCGGAGACATCGTCGTAGTCAGAAAAGCGGGAGATGTCATACCCGAAGTCGTTCGCAATGTACCAGAGAGAAGAGAAAATACGCGAATGATCGAAAAGATAGAGGTTTGTCCCATTTGTGGAGAAAAACTCGTCGATTCGGCGAGTGGCATCGATTTACTTTGTCCGAATGAAACGTGTCCTGCCCGCAATATTGAGTCGCTAATTCACTTTGTCGAAAGAAAAGCGATGAATATAATAGGGCTAGGTGAAAAGATAATAGAAGACTTTTACAATATGGGAATACTAGACGATTTTGCAAGTATCTATCATTTGGAGACGCGAAAAGAAGAGTTGACCGAATTAGAAGGGTTCGGCCCTAAGAGTATTAATAAACTTTTGGAGAACATAGAGAACTCGAAAACGAACAGTTTAGAAAGATTGATCTTTGCAATAGGTATCAAAGGTATAGGCGAGAAGAACGCGAAGATTCTTGCTAAAAGGTATGGAACGATGGATGCTTTGATGCAAGCTGAACGGGAAGAACTCACGAATATAAATGACATCGGACCGATTCTTGCCGAGAATGTCGTCAAGTATTTCGAAGATGAAGATAATTGCAAAATGATCGATACACTCAAAGAGTTGGGTCTCAACATGAATTACGAAGGAATGGCCGTCTCTACTCACGAGGAGATTACAAACAAAAAATTCGTCATCACAGGAACTTTGGAAAAGTATTCGCGAGACGAAGTCAAAGAGATCATCGAATCTTACGGAGGAAAAGCTCAAGAGAGTGTATCTAAAAAAACCGATGCATTGATTTTGGGTGAAAATCCCGGCAGCAAATACGATAAAGCGGTCGAGTTGGGAATTCCGATTTGGAACGAGGATACTTTGCGAGGAATGAGCGACATATTTACAAAGTATCGTCAATAAACGAGGTGCCATTTTGTTGCGTACCTTTTGTACATAGGTTATAATTTATTTGGGGATATGCAAATGCAATTCTCCATTATGGTCGAGCTCGATTTCATCAGTAGTCGAGCTTTTAATGTGGAAAAAGTGGCATTTGTCCACAGTTCAGCGAAGAAAAAACCTCTATTTAAAGAGAAATCTGAGTGAAATCTTCGAGAAATTGTCAAAAATAAATTGATTTATCTTTTAAAAATGGGTAAAATTATTTTAGGAGGGAAATAAAGTTATGGAAAAAAATTGGGGACCGAAAATAATTGCAGTCGCAGTAATTTTAGTCATGTTGATTCCTATCTTCATGGATGCAGTGTCAAATACGATTTTGACAGAGGTCGAATACGATAAATTTAACGAAAGGGTCGTGGAAACGAGCAATTACGATTTTGCTTTGTTCTATGTGGCACCTTCTAGTGATGATGATATTAAAGATCAAAAGAACAATGTCAAAAAGATAGTCGAAAGATATACATCAGTTGCCACTAATAAGACTTTGATGGCATTCTACATCGACAGTACTAAATTGTCCGATGGAGAGAAAAAAGAGTTGCTCGGTGATGATGTGGAAGAAGACACTGGATATGTAATAGCAGTCAATGGTGAAGTTCTAAAGACATTCGAAGGATCACTTGGGGATAGCGAACTCGACGATGTAGTGCAAGTTTACAGTACGAATGCGGAAGTTATACCTAAGGATATGGTTCATTATAAAACTTTGAAAGATGCTAAAGAGTTTACTACTCTCATCAAAGATAAGAAAAAAGTGAACATGTTCGTTTTCGGAAGAGATTCTTGTTTCTATTGTAATCAATTCAGAATTGTGTACAATACAGTCATCGAAGAAAACGATATAGATAGTATTTATTACATAGATTCCGACACTTTCGATAGTGAAGAGTACGATAAGATCATGGATTCTGGGTTGATGATTCCTGCTAAATGTAACAGTGGCACGGAGAAGCGTCTACAAGAAGGTTTCGGAACGCCACTTACATTGTTTACTAAAAATGGCAAGGTAATCGATTGTATCGGTGGTTACACGAACAAAAGTAGTTTGTTAACTCAACTCAAAACAGTAGGTATTTTAAAAGCCGACTAATTAAGTATAGGAGAATTAGGGATGGAATCAGTTTATAGTCAAGTTATGAAGTTTAAAAGAAAGTATCCGCGTACGGTTACGCATCATAGACTAAAAAAGCACGCTCGCATAGTAGAGCAACATTTGAATCCCGGCGAAGTAGTCAATTATGCTTTCGCTGCTCAAAAGAATGCAACACCTGGTGACTTTTTCGAGACTTGTGTCGTGGCTATCACGAACGAGAGATTGTTGATCGGGCAAAAGAGAGTGATGTTCGGCTATTTTCTGAATTCTATCACTCCTGAAATGTACAATGATATGCAAGTGAGGTCTAGTCTTTTTTGGGGATCGGTAACAATCGATACAGTCAAAGAGATGGTAGATTTGTCTAATATAGACAAAAGGGCTTTGCCTGAAATCGAAACAGCAGTAACGTCATTTATGATGGAAGCTAAAAAGAAGTATGGCAAAGACGACTCACAGTAGGACTGAGTCGTCTTTTCTAAAGGAGGTAATGTGATGAAGAGAAAGGGGATACTCGCGATCGGATGTTTTGTCGTCGTATTGATCATGATCGTGGCTATTTGTTGGCCGAGGGATTATGAAGTTTCTTACGAGGTGGACGGTTACGATGTAATCGAACGTTTTGATAAAGAAATGGGCCACTATTTTTTGAGTATCGAACTAGATGATGTCATCTACAGTATGCCTTTGGAAAGCAAACAATTGGGCTCTAAGCATTTGGTCAAAAGTGTATCCGTCGTCACGGATGACGAGGCAACATGTGTCCTAATGAAAGGCGACAAAATACTCTCATATCCGGTTTGTCGCGATGGAGAAAAATACGTCGATTATTCTTTGAGCGGCTTGGAAGATGATGAATTTTATGAAAGAGAAAAAATCGATAAGACGAACGAAGAATACGAAGGAGTATCTATCTTGGGAGATCTCGGTAAAAGTTATTACGTGTGGGATTACAAGGGATACTATCGAATCGCCGACAAAAAGAGTGAGAGGATCGAATTTTTTAGTAAGGAATCTTACTACAACAAATTGGCAATAAGCACCGAAGAGTACCTTTTGACACCGAATTACGATGAGGATTATGTCTTCACGGAAATTTTCGTCATAAATATGAAAAATGGCAAATTGTCTTCTTGGAAATTGAAAGAGGAGATCAGTTTCAACACCTATTGTCTAGGGGTTAAAGATGGACTAGTCTACATAGTAGATCGAAAGAACAAGGCCGAATACGAATTGGACCCAAAGAGAAAGCGAATCGAAAGAATCGACGAAAAGGGTACCGGCCGGGTATGGAATGGCGAATGGAGCGAAGTAAGTATGACTAAACTCGTCGACGAAGATTATTCTTTCGAAATAGAAAGAGCTCTAGAATACATGTTAGATGATAAAACATTGATTTTAAAAGAAGGAAAACGCGAGACGATCGCGAGCGAAAAGAGAGTCGACAAGATAGTCACAGTAGATGGCGACGAAGTGTTCTATTTAGTCAAAGATGAACTTTTCAGTTATTCCCCTTTATATGGTGAAAATGTAGTACTAAAATGGTCGGAACTCGGGTTCAATGATGTGAATTCTATATTCGTTTATTAACATTATGGACGTATGACTCATAATCTATAATTGAGGAGTGGTTATGATGTATAACGTCTATAGAGTTTTGAGTGATGAGTCTTTGGAGAGTGTTGCCAAAAAGTTTGGTACGACAATCACTGCTTTAGAGGATATGAACGGTTTAGAGGAAAAGTATCTTCGTGCGGCAAGTGAAATCATCGTTCCCGAGACGTCTAAAAAATATTTCGAATATTATCGAGTTCAAAAGGGCGACAGTATATATGGGATTGCGAGAAAATACAATATCAATCCGGAATTGCTCGCTTCATTGAATGGCCTCAATTATTCGGATTATATTTATCCAAATCAATTGATCATGATTCCTAAAGCAAATTACAGTTATTATATAACTAAAGAAGGAGATACTTTGGATAGTGTTTCGAAAGTTTTAGGAGTTTCTCGCGAGAAGTTGCTAGGTGAAAACGATATAATATATTTGCTCGAAGGTCAAATGTTAGTAAAGGAGACTCGCTAGTCTTCTTTTTATTTTGTCGAATGGTGAGAGTTGCTTGTAAGAAATAATTTGATCTAGTATAATGGTCTTAATGAAAAGTGGTGAAGTTGTATGAAGGAATTTTTTAAAGTTCTCTATACGAAAAGCGCTAAGGACTATTGTATAAAGTTGAGTAAGTATCTAGACAATAGAACGCGCAAGTTCATCGTGACGGCCAATCCCGAAACTTTTATGATGGCCAAGACGGATGAGGTGATGAGAGATATTTTGCTCGATTCCGATAATGACATCATCCCGGACGGTATAGCAGTAGTGAAGTCGGCCGGATTTTATGGTAACAAACCTGTCGAGAGAATAACGGGGGTAGATACAGCGGCAACGTTGTTGGAACTTTTGAATAATAAAAAGAAAACGTTGTATTTGTTCGGCTCAAAAAGAGAAGTGTTGGACGCGTTAGTCGAGAAGATAAATAGGGAATATCCTTGTATAAAGATTTTGGGTGCAGTGGACGGATACGTCGAAGATAAAGATGCTGTTTTTGAGAAAATAGTCGAAGCCAGTCCAGATGTGTGTTTGGTGGCATTGGGAATTCCCGAACAAGAGAAGTTGATCGCCAAGCATATAGGTAAAGTTCAAAAGGGAATATACATGGGAGTCGGCGGCACTTTCGATGTGATGAGTGGAAAGAAAAGAAGAGCACCTAAATTATTTATAAAACTGAATTTAGAATGGCTATATAGGCTGATGAGAGAACCCAAGAGGATCAAAAGATTTTGGAACAACAATGTGAAATTCGTCTTTGAAGCTTTTGTAGATAGAAAAAAGTGATTTTTTTGCTAGAAACATAAATGTAGAGAAATTATATGTTTTGTGCTATTATATTGGTGGTGAAATTCATGAAAAAGATTTTAACTCTCATCGTCGATGGATTTGGTCACTGTGAGAATGAAGAAGGAAATGCTGTAAAAAAAGCCAAGATGCCCAATTATGATCAGTTGTTGGCAGAATATCCACATTCATTGTTGGAAGCATCGGGAACTAGTGTGGGAATGAGAAAAGGACAACCTGGAAATCCGGAAGTCGGATATAAAACGATCGCAAGTGGTCAAATCTTGAGGCAAAGAAGTTCTTTTATGAATGCCTTTGTAGATAAAGATTCGCTCGCGACGAATGCAAATCTCAAATCAGCAGTAGAGCAAGCTAAAAAGAAGAAGAGTACGGTTCACATAATCGGTCTCATGAGCGATGCAGGAATAAGTTCTAATATCGAGGATACGATCAAAATAATCGAGTTTTTGAAAAAGCAAGATATCAAGATGGTCATCGACTTCATCGCGGATGGTAAAGACGTAGAAGAGAAAAGTGCTCTTTCGTATATAGAAAAATTGGAAAGTACGAAGGTTCCGATCGCGACCATATGCGGTAGATACTATGCGATGGATTCGGAAGGTATGTGGGATAGAACTAAAATCTACTACGACTTGGTACGCAATGGAGTGGGGCTCAAAGTCAAAGAGATTCCTTTGGCATTAAAAAACTGTTACATGAGAAACATAACGGACGAGTTTTTGCCGCCGATCATCGTTCAAGAAAATAGACAATTACAGAACAACGATGTCGTCATTTGGACCAATTATGAAACCGAAAGTTCGAAACAAATATTGGTGGCTTTGTCGAATCCAAAAGAAGTCGACGAGTTCGACACGGTCAATGTAGAGAATTTGAAACTCTTGATGATATATCCGGGAGACGAGAAAATAAATGGAACGGCTCTTTTAAATGAAGATGCCGATTCTTCCAACAGTTTAGGTAAATACTTTGGTCGGCTCGGTCTATCACAGGCACGAATAGCTTTGGATACAGGGTACGAGCATGTGACTTATTATTTCAATGGTGAAGACGAGGAAAAAATTCCTAGATGTACTAATTATTTGGTGGAAGTTCCTAAAATAGATACGGATAGACCTCGCGAGCTTGCGATGGCCGCTTTGACTAAGCAAATAATAAAGAGTATGGAAAAAGACACCGATTTCATCTTGGCAAGTTACGATATGGCAGATGTGGTCGCCCACGAAAGTGACTTCGAAGGAACGGTCAAAATATTGGAGTTTTTCGACGAGTGTCTTGCTCGCATAATGGAAAGTGCATCGTTGAACTTTTATACGGTCGTCTTGACTAGTTCACACGGAAATGTCGAAGAGATGTTCAAAGAAGAGAGCAAAGTATCTACAGTAAATACGGTGAACAAAGTTCCTTTTATAATAACCGATTCGAAGATCGGGTTGGCGGACGGTGTTCTTACAGATGTCGCTCCGACATTGCTATCGTATATGGATATAAGTATACCCGAGACTATGAACGGTAAAATTTTGATTAAAGATTGAGAAAGAAGTGAAAATTATGACAAATAAAGATTTGGCAAATACTATTTTCCCCGATATAACGAAAACTTTGGAAGATTACGAAAAAGAGTATCCCGAGAGAAATCTAAAAGAGGGTGCCAAGGTCGTTCGTTTTGCGCCTAGTCCTACAGGATTTATGCACATCGGAAACATGATGAGTGCAGTCATAAACTATGTGTTGGCTAAGAAAAGTGGAGGAGTTTTCTTCGTAAGAAATGAAGATACCGACAGTGCTAGAACTGTCGAAGGGGCAGTAGACTTCATCCATGAAACTTTGAAACACTATGGAATCTATCCCGATGAATACGAATATAAGGGAGAAACAGTCGGAAATTATGGCCCTTATATACAAAGTGAACGTAAAGAAATTTACCAAGCATTTGTCAAACACTTGATAGAGATTGGACGTGCATATCCTTGTTTTATGAGTAAAGAAGAAGTCGATGAGATACGCGAAAATCAAGCCGCGATGAAGAAAAGAATAGGTATATACGGTAGATATGCCCGTTATAGAAACTTGTCAGTCGAAGAAGCAATCGAACGTGTCAAACGAGGAGACGAATATGTCATCAGATTCAAGTCAGAAGGGGATTTCGATAAAAAGTTCGTTTTCGAAGAACTCAACAAAGGGAAGATGGAATTTCCTGAGAACGATTTGGATTTTCCAATAATGAAAAGCGAAGATAATCTTCCTACATACCACTTTGCACATTTGGTCGACGATCATTTGATGAGAACTACTCATGTAGTTAGAGGAGAAGAATGGATTTCGAGTGTACCTGTGCATTACGAATTGTTCAAAACGTTCGGATTTAAAATGCCAAAGTATATTCATAATACTTTGATTTTGAAGAAAGATGGAGACACGATCAGAAAGATCAGTAAACGAAAAGATCCCGAAGCATTGATGTTCTTCTATGTAGAGAAGGGATATCCTGCTTTGGCAGTCATCGATGCTGTATTGACTATCGCAAACTCTAATTATGAAGAATGGAGAACTGCTCATCCTGAGACGCCTTTTTATGAGTTCGAATTCAATCCTAAAAAGATGAGCGCATCAGGTGCATTGTTCGACTTGGATAAATTGGACAACATTTCTAAAAATATTATCAGCAAGATGAAAGCAAAAGATCTATACGAGGAATTGCTCGCTTGGGCTCGCAAGTACGACGCGGACTTTGCAGCATTACTAGAGAAAAATGGCGATTATGTGACGAGCATTTTGAATGTCGAAAGAGAACAAAAGAAACCACGTAAAGATTTTGCTCATTATTCCGAGATCAAAGATAAAATATGGTATATGTTCGATGAGCTATGGAACACAAGTGAGAAAGGATACGTTTTTCAAACGATTTCAGATGAGAATGAAGTTCGTTCTATAGGAGAAAAGTACTTGAATGACTATTACAACGAGAGTGATGATAAAGATACTTGGTTTGCCAAAATCAAAGATTTGGCCGAAAATTTTGGATATGCTCGAGAAGTCAAAGAATTCAAGGAAGATCCATCTAAATTCAAAGGTCACGTTGGCGATGTTTCGACTGCTCTTCGTATATTATTTACTAAAGAATCGATGACTCCCGATCTTTATGAGATTATGAAGTTGTTGGGTAAAGATAGACTCACCAAAAGATTGGAAGAGTTATAGTAGGAAAAATATGAGAAATCATATTTTTTTTGTATCAGTTAAGTGTTTTTTGTGATATCATATAGGTATAATTATAGAGAAGTGAGGTAAGTTTATGGACGATGAACAAAAAAAGGAAATCGTTTCGGCCGACGAATCGGTCGTCGCGAGTGGAGGAGAGCCGGAAGAAAAAGTGGAGAATCGAGAATCTTCGAAGAACAATTTTGAAAACATAGGAGAAGAGAAAAAACGCATACAGCCAGGATTGATAGTAATATTGGTTTTGTTGCTGCTAGCAGCAGTTATAGGAGTATTTACATATAAATATTTTTCACAAAATCCGACAACTATAATCAAAAAAGTAGTAAATAGAGCATACGACGACTTCAGCGATGGATTGAAAGAATTTAAGAACAAAAGTGGATACGAAAACATATATGATGGGGCTTTTGGAGTTTCAGGAGATGTTCGATTCAGCGATAAGAACGTCAAAGATTTAGAAAAAGAAAAAGTACAATTCGATTTCAAGGTCGATAGCGAAAAAGAGTTGGCTCAAGTTTACTTAGGATTGGATAGAGACAATTCCAAATGGGTGGATTTGAGTTTGTATTATCAAGATGATAAATCTTACATGAAGAGTGATACGCTTTTCGATAACGTTTACGATCAAGGTGAAAGCGATTTCGATAGTCTTTTCAATTTCAAGGAGTTCGAAGAATCGTTCGATTCTCTATCGACATTCGACGTGGACGAATTAGATTACATCGCGAAAGAGTTCAAAGATGCACTTTTGGATTCACTAGATGATAAAGCGATGACTATGTCAAAAGAAAATTTGGAAATGGGTAAGAAAAGCGTCCCTGTCACCAAAATAAGTTACGATATAAACAAAGAGTCTTATAGAGAACTTAAAGCTAAATTGGCCGATAACGTTTTGAATAACGACGAGTTGATCAAAAAATTGGCTGTACTTATGGATGAATCAGAAAAAGCAGTTCGTAAGAATTTCGAAGAATTGAAGAAAGAGACTAGCGAAGATGACATCGAAGGAGAATTCATCATCTATACGACAGGAATAGAGCACAAGGTAGTAAAAGTCGAGTTATCCGATGATGAAGCGACATGTTATTTGACTATAGATGACAAGGAAACGCGCATGATCTATGAAGACGATAGTATGAACTTCGAGATTGTCGCGACCGAAAAGAAAAATTCTACTGTCGTCGAAGTGACGATGTACGATGAAGAAATTGCAAGATTTGTCATATACAACTTTGATGAAACTATCGATTTGGATTACGAAATAACTTTCCCTGGTTATGAGGCAGAAGGTCAATTAAAAATGGTCGTCGATGAAAAAGATAACAAAAAGGTCGACTGTGAAATCAGTTTCGATATCGAGGGTTCTGTCGATATGAATGACTTCAATTTTGCTGTAGAGATCAATTACAGTGTCGAAGGTGATTTGGAATTGAATAAAATCGATACGAAGGGTGCTTTGGAAGATATGACTACCGATGATGCGACTAAGATGATGAATAAATTGAATGAACTAGGAAATTCTAAAATATTTTCTTATTTGGTAAATTTACCTGGCAATGAGGCGATCGACAGTTTTTAGGCTTCGAGCCTTTTTCTTTTGTCCTTTTGCTCTTGAATAGACCTGCGTTTCATTATATAATTGTGTAGGAGTGAATAAGTAATGAATAAAGATATAATTGATAAATTGAGTACGGATTTGGGTATAAAGGTTTCTCAAATAGAAGCTGTCTTGAGTCTTTTAGAAGAGGGAGCTACGATTCCTTTCATCGCTCGTTATCGTAAAGAGAGAACGGGAAATTTGGATGAGACGGAGATCAAGGAGATAAGCGATGTATACAACTATCGTATCAATCTCATGGAGAAAAAAGAAAACACTATAAAGTTGATCGATGAAAAGGGGCTATTGACCGAAGATGTAAAGGCGGCCATATTGGCATGTGAAAAGTTGGTCGAAGTCGACGAAATATACAAACCTTTCAAAGAAGGAAAGAAGACGAAAGCAAGCATTGCGATCGAGATGGGTCTAGAACCATTAGCCAAAATGCTCATGAGTTTTCCTATGAGAGGCGACATTCACGATTTGACGAAGAAATACGATATGGACGAAGATGTGGCTGTTCAAAATGCCGAGTACATCATCAGTGAATGGATCGCGAACAATACTTATTATAAAAATTCGACTAAAAACTACATTTTCAATACGGGCTCGATAGTCACAAAAAAGAAGAAAGACGCTAAAGACGAGATGGCCGTATACGAAATGTATTACGAGTTCAATGATAGAATAAAGTTTATCAAAAATTATAGAGTATTGGCGATCAATCGTGGAGAGAAAGAAAAGGTCTTGTCAGTCAAATTGGATTACGATGGCGATGAGATTTATTCGTATTTGAGAGGAAAAATCATCAAGAAGGAGGATTCTTTTGCGGTTCCTTATATCGAGGAGGCTTTGAAAGATTCGCTTAAGAGATTGATGCTTCCTAGTATCGAAAGACTCATCAGAAGTGATTTGACGGAGGCTAGTGAAAAGACTGCCATCGATACTTTCAGTTTGAATTTGGAAAATATGCTCATGACTTCCCCTATAAAGGGTTCGCGCGTATTGGGATTCGATCCGGCGTTTAGGACGGGATGTAAGTTGGCTGTGTTGGATGAAAATGGAAAAGTTTTGGCGATAGAAGTCATCTATCCTAATGAACCTAAGAAGGATTTCGAAGGTTCTAAGAAGAAAGTTTTAGAACTCATCGATAAATACAAGATCGATTTAGTTGCCATCGGAAATGGTACGGCGAGCCGCGAATCTCAAGAGTTCGTTGCAGAGGTAATAAAAGGAACGAATGTCAAATATACGGTCGTAAGTGAAGCAGGTGCAAGTGTCTATTCGGCCAGTAAGGAAGCTATAAAAGAATTCCCCGATTTGACAGTCGAGAAGAGAAGTGCCATATCTATCGGTAGAAGGTTACAAGATCCATTGAGCGAACTAATCAAGATCGATCCTAAGTCGATCGGTGTAGGAGAATATCAGCACGATGTCAATCAAAAAGAGTTATCTGGCGCCTTAGATTTTACGGTCATGAAGGTTGTCAATGAAGTCGGAGTAAACATCAATACGGCTAGTCCGAATATTTTAGGCTATGTTTCTGGTCTTACGAAGACGATCATCAACAAGTTGATGGCCTACAAGAGTGAACACAAAATAGAGAGTCGTGAGGAATTAAAGAAAGCCGGTCTCAAAGACATGGCATACGAACAAGCGATAGGTTTCTTGCGTATTCCCGATGGTTCTAATTATTTAGATAGAACTAGAATTCACCCAGAGAGTTACGAAGTTGCTCATGCCATATTGAAAGAACTCGGATTAGACTTAAAAGACTTGGGAAACAGTAATTTCAACGATACTTTGAGTAAAGCTAATGCGCGCAGTTTAAGTGAAAAAATCGGATCCGATGAATACACCATAAAGGATATTTTAGAAGAATTGAAGCATCCTGGTAAGGATATTCGTGAAGAGGTCAATGCCCCTGTATTTAGAAGCGATGTATTGGATATAAAAGATTTGAAGCCAGGAATGGCTTTGACTGGTACAGTTCGAAATGTCACCTCTTTTGGAGCGTTCGTCGACATAGGTTTGCATGATGATGGATTTGTTCACATCAGTAAGATGAGTAAAAATTATGTCAAAAGTCCGAGCGATGTCGTAAGTGCTGGTGATGTAGTAGAATGCTATGTTATAGAAGTCTTGGCAAATAAAAACAAGGTCTCTCTTTCTTTAGTAAAAGAGTAGATCAAAATGGCGATTATTAAAAAATTCCACATCGAATCGATTTGGGATTTTTTATTAGGTAATGGCAAATTTATGAATTGTGTTTAAGCTAAGTTTCGCGTAATCCTTTTTTATTTTTTATGTTGTGATATAATATTTTTAGAGAAGAGATGATCGATGTGAAAATAAAAAACGATTATGAGGAATGCTTGACTAATTTTGCATGCTCGATTAGAAAATATTTCGATTTAGACTACAAGCACAATACCTTAGAGTATATCGACAAGTTATTAGTAGATAAACAACCTAAAAACGTCGTGGTAATATTATTCGATGGTATGGGGTCGAGAATATTGGATAGAACTTTAGATAAAGATGATTTTTTTGTAAAGAATAGACTCAAAGAAATCACTTCTGTATTTCCTGCTACTACGACTGCGGCGACAACTTCGATTAGAACTGGGTACAATCCCATTGAACACGGCTGGTTAGGGTGGAACGTCTATATTGCTCCTATCGATAAAACTATAACTCTATTTTTTAATTGTGAAAAAGGGAAAAAAGAAGTATGTGATGAATTTCTTGAAGTAAAAGATAAATTGATCAATAAAACGATCGTCGAAGAAATAAACGACGCTAAAAGATATAGAGCAATGGAATTGTTCCCTTTTGGAGAAAATAAATACGATGATCTAGACGATATGTTATCAATTATCAAAAGTGA
>CAOJEC010000026.1 GCA_948433885.1 uncultured bacterium
ATGAGTCGCTTTCTTCGATTCGAGCAGTGAAATATGCAAAACTCAAACCCAATACAGTCACGATCGTCATGATACCCATGACCAATCCCATAAACTTTATCATTTTATTATCATCATTCATAGTAAACTCACCTACTATAACAATTTTATCGTAACCATTTTACAATGTCAATGATGCACACTCTATTCGCTCAATTTATCTATAAAATATACACATTCATTGTCTATATTTATTTTAGAAGCGATGTCATTCGCCATTCTCAAATCCATATTTTTATATATATCGAATATGTCGTCCGTGATGCGGTTAGAAGATAAAACATCGTCTTCGATATCCTGAGCGACATCCATTATATCGTCGAAATGTAAAATGAACGCCGCGATGTTCGACTTCTTGACCCTTTCCAATTCTTCTTTAGAAAGTTTTATATTTCGAAGCTCGGCTCTTATCAAATCCAATACTTGATCTCTATAATCGGTCTCCATTTCGAAAGTCAAGACTACATAATCGTCTCTGACATCTCTCGTCGCATACATTCCATACATGACTAAATTTTGTTCGGTCAAACTCTCGTATAAATCGGATATATCGCTGAATTTTGCCACCAAAATCGCATCTAAATATATTTTTAAATCCAAATCGCTGTAATTTTTAAAATCATCTTTATCTATCTTATAAGCAACTTTTAACTTGGGAACACTGACATCCATCTCGCGAACGTCGTATGGCAAATCGACCTCTACAGGTTCTTTGTACACTTTGCGAGTTATCTTTTTTCTAGGTTGCTCTTCTCTTTCGTTTTCGACCGACTTGATGATCCCAAGGGCTTCTAGAGGCAAAAACTTGCCGGTCAAAACCAAGAACATATTCGAAGGAGTATAAAATGCATCGTAACAGTTCTGTAACGTCTCCGCACTTATTTCCTTTATATCCTCTTCAGTCCCACTTATCAAATATTTGTGACCATCGACATTGTTCAAATTGTATTCCAATCCGAAGTTCAGTACACTCATAGGAGTATTGTCGTACATCCTAATCTCCTCTTTGATGATACCTCTTTCTTTTGAAACACTGTTTTGTTTGAAGACGGGATTTTCGACGTATCTCAAAAGATATTCCAAATTTTCTTTGAAATGGTCGGAAGCTGTTACTTCGTAAGATGTATAATTGTAAGTCGTAAAGGCATTCACCGAACTACCTAGAGTTGCGAAATATTCGAAAGCTGTATGTCCATCATCTTCTTGAAACATTTGATGTTCCAAAAAATGCGCTGTTCCATTGGGAACCGAAGTGAAACGTTTTTCCTTACCAACTTTGAATTCCGTATCGACACTTCCAAACCGAACATTGTAAGCCAAATAGAAATTTTTGGCCGTATCTGAAGGATACATATAAACATCTAGTCCATTTGGTAATTTTTCATAATATACGGTCTCTTCGACTCCTTTGTACACGATCTTTTTCATCTACTCACCCCTCAATTTATAAGTCAATGCGAGTCTCATCTTCTTAGCCACGGCAATGATTTCCTCTAAACCGACACTTCTTATCTCATCGATTCTCTCTTCGATGCTCTTCAGTCCGACTAGATTTTTGAAAACGTACATATCTATGAGACGATCGGGGTTATCCAAACTCAAATGTAAACTGTTTATGAGCAAGTTCTTGACGTTTTCGAGTTCATCTTCAGTCAATTTCCCCTTTTTAATACTCGCCAAAGCAGCTATGATCAATTTCAAACTCAAAGTGACAGAACTGTCATCCACGGCAGTATGCAAGACGATAACTCTATCGTATTTTTGATAATAAGTATTCACATTGTAACAAAGTGAATTCTCTCCTCTTAGAGATTTGTAAAGTTTACTTTCGAGTGAGCCAGAACCCCAAAGCATGTTGAAAAGTGGTACGACATAGTCTCTTTCTCTCGCAGTCAAATTCACAAAAGAATATATTTGAACGAGGTTCGTTTGGGTGACATTAGCTTCTTCAACTAGAGTGTTACTCTTTTTGACGTACAAATTAGGCAAATACACTTCGGTATCCACGTCGACGATAGCTTTGAATTTGGCATATTTCCTTATCATTTTGTTCATCATTTTCATATCCAAATCGCCTATCAAGTATATGTTGCGAGAACTCGTTTCTAAAAAATTTTTATAAAAATCGTACAATTTTTTAGGAGTGATCGATTCCAACACACCGATATCTCCATTCGCATTGAATCCACGAGGATCATCGGGTCCAAGTGCTCCCAATGCATTCAAAATAGAAGACTGCTTCGGATCTTCTTTCAACGACTCGATCGTCTTAGCAAGTTCCTTCTTCACTCTTTCGAAAGTCAATTCGTCGAACTCGAACTCATCCGCATTTGGATTTAACACTAGTTCGAACAACAACTCGATGGATTCTTCGAGTGTATCCATGTCCGTATATTTTGGATCGATAAAATCGACCATCGCATTGGTGATGATCGTATTACCTACACGAGAACTCGTCCCGTTGATCATGACGTTGTACAAGTCACAAAGCTTTCTAGACAAAGTCTTTTTTGAAGGATACTTCTTAGAATTCTCGAAAAGCATGCTGATCAAAAAAGATATATATGTTATGTTTTCGAAAGTCGCCTCGCTTCTAAAGACGATTTCCATGTGACCACTTTTAAATTTATTAGTTTCGATAGTATAAAGATTGTACGTATCATTTGTAAAACAATCGTATTTCATATATTCACCCCATATACAATTTTATTATGGCACTTCTTGGTAAGTTTTATAATCTATATTTCGTTCAATAATCTATTTAATTCGACAGCATATTCCATGGGAAGCTCTTTTTTGAAGTCGTCGACGAATCCAGCGATAATCAATTCTTTGGCTTGTTCCTCATTCAATCCTTTGCACATCAAGTAGAAAAGTTTATCTTCGCTTATTTTGGATACTGATGCTTCATGTTCCAAAGTGGACTCTTTGTTGGACACTATATTCAAAGGATACGTATCACTTTTACTTTGTTCATCCATTATCAAAGTATCACATTTGACGACACTTTCGGCTCCCGTGGCACTTTTATTGATCTTTACTTCTCCTCGATAATTGGCTATGCCGCCTTCAGCGGCGATCGATTTGGAGACGATCTTACTTTTTGTATTTTTTCCGATGTGTATCATCTTAGCCCCAGCATCTAAAACTTGACCGCTTTTAGCATAGGCGATACTTATCGAATTTCCTCGTGCCCCATTGCCTTTCAATATACAAGAAGGATACTTCATAGTCACACCACTTCCGACGTTCCCGTCGACCCATTCCATAAGTCCTCCATCTTCGACTATGGCTCTTTTTGTGACGAGATTGTAAACATCCTTACTCCAATTTTGAATCGTCGAATATCTGACGCGGGCACCTTTGCCGACATATATCTCCACTACGCCTGCATGTAAAGAATTGACCGAATAACTCATTGCTGTACAACCTTCGATGTAAGATAATTCGGAATAATCGTCGACTATGATGATAGTACGTTCGAATTGACCCAAAGCCATGGAATCGATTCTAAAGTAACTTTGAAGAGGTCTATCCAATTTCGTATGAGGAGGTATGTATATGAAGGAACCTCCACTCCATAAAGCCCCATTCAATGCGGTAAATTTGTTCTCGTCGTATTTGACCAAATTGTTAAAATATTTGTAAAATAATTCGG
Source organism: uncultured bacterium (assembly GCA_948433885.1). Lineage (GTDB taxonomy): Bacteria > Bacillota_I > Bacilli_A > RF39 > UBA660 > RUG11867. The sequence continues at coordinate 3,698 of CAOJEC010000026.1, forward strand.
GATGACTCTTTAGCGCATCATCCGTACTAGAGAAAATTATTCCCTTCTCTTCGAGTTCTTTATCCAACTTATGATAAATGACTTCGCTTTCGTACTGATTAGTAACACCATCTAAATATTTTTTCTCGGCATCGATCACGCCCAATTTGTCGAAAGTATTTCTGATCGAACAATTGACTTTATCCCAAGTGCTGACATTTTCTTGTGTTTTTTTATAATAATTTATAGAAGAGAAATCTATATCCAATGTAGGACCGAATCTCGGCATACCAAGTTCAAAAAATTTTTTCAAAGAAGCGATTCTGAACTCTTTCATCCATTCAGGCTCACCTTTTTTGTTGCTTATTTCTACAATCGTATTTTCATCGAATTCTTTGTACAATGTAATCACCTGTACAAATTATACCACCACCGAACGAATATGTAAAAAAGAAAAAGACGATTTCTCACTTATCGTCTTTTGGAATAGGCTTCAATTTGATCGATCCTTTAGTATTTTCATCTTTCACAGTTTGAACAGGATATTTAGCTTCTTCTATAGTGTAATTCTGGCAATATCTCAAAACATCGTCGATCGTCGGCTCTTCGATAATCATAGGACTGACAGTCAATTCGAAAAGATCATTTCTCAAAAAATTCAATTGAAAACCTTCGAGTTCGTAATGGCCTTTATTACCCGTAAGAACGTAATGTGAAAATGTTCGTTCTCCGATAGGACCATATATAGGAACATTGGTTATTTTTGAAATATCGCGAAGTTTTGGTTCTTTAACGGCACGTTGCCCCATATGTCTCATCACTACATAATTGATCGCTCTATTTCTAAAATCCATTTTCATTATATCTTTATTGGTAGGGATTATTTTACCCCAGACGATTCCATCGTTAGGACTGTTTACGTATAAAATATCTCCACTACAATTGAATACAGCCATGAAGTCGGCTTTTCTAGCTCTCAAATCGAAATATTCTTCTAATTGCACTCTATTGAAAAAATCCTCGATAACTATTTCTGGATTAGGTTCGATATGAACCATATCTTCGACCGCCAATGCTCCGTCATCTCTTTTGAAGAAATAATTTCTACAAAGCATAAAATGTCTAAATGTACTAGTAAAATTCATATACAAACGGTTGTACTTATATAACTCAGTAAAAAAGTCACTATCTCTCTTTACTTTACTATCGTAAGGAAAACCATTTACACGAACACTTTTTGGAAATCGATTTAAAATGACTTTGTCTGCTATTTTTAACAAGAGCAGTCCTTCTTCTCCGACTATCAGGTGATTATTACTCGACAAAGTCATGTAGTCTACTAAATCTCTAGTACAATGTTTCGAACTTACTTCTAATATCATCACTTTTCACCCCGTGAAACCATATTTTAGCACATTATATTAAAATTGTCCAATTTGTCCTGTCAAAAAAAAGAAGCCTTATTTGGCCTCGATGATGAGTTTGATAGCCGTCTTTTCTTCTCCATCGATAGTAATATCGACGAAAGCGGGAACACAAACTAAATTTTTGCCGGCAGGGGCTAAAAAGCCTCTCGCTATACAAACAGACTTGATAGCCTGATTGAGACTACCTGCTCCGACCGTTTGTAATTCGACACTGCCGTTATTTCTAAATACGTTTGCTATGGCACCTGCCACCTTATTAGGGTTCGATTTTGATGAAACCTTTAAAATTTCCATTATTATCACTCTCCAATAAAAATATATGAAACCACATAATCAAAAATGAACGTATATAATCGAAAATCAAAAAAACTGTATTTCTACAGTCAATTTACTTTTCTTGCGATCATTTTCTCTGCTATGTCGCGAATTTTATTCTCGTTGAATGGTTTTTGAAGCATGTCGACAATCGGATAAGCAAATACCCTAGAAACGGTCTCGGCATCTCCCGAACCAGAAATTATAGAAACAGGCACCTTGTCGAATAAACCAGTCGCTTTGAAATGATCCAATACTTGAAAACCATCTACTCCTGGCATATTGAGATCTAAGAATATACACATGATTCTCTCTTTTGGCATGTTATCGATTGTTCCGATGGCCTCTTGCCCATCGTTTACGGCAACTACTTCGTACTTGCCGGCAAATATTTTCTGAATAAAATTTCTTATTATATTAGAATCATCTACTACTATTATCGTTCCCGATCCTACTTCGTGACTTTCGATATCTCTTTGTTCGTTCGAAACTACTGGAGTCTCTTCATCGATGAGCACTCCCATATATCTTTTCAATACGTTGAGCATCTTTTTCGTCTCGAGCATGAGTGCATCGAAATTTTCGCGTACATAGAAAGAATCACTTCTCTTTCCTGCCAATTCGTGATCGTAAAACATATCTGCCAAGCGATTGATCCCAAAATATCTACAATCGCTTTTTAACGAATGGACGATAATTGCATAATTTGCCATATCGGACATTTCCAAATATCTTTTGGCACTTGCGATTTTTCCATCTACTTCCTTCAAAAAATCTTCCAACATCGTATCGTATGTGTTCATATCTCCGAACAATTCGAGACTCTTCTTAACATCTACTCCATTTTCGATCAATCCATTTACATCTTTCATTTAAAACACCTCAATTCAAAAATTTATTCAATATTCTCGCCAATTCGACTTTGTCGATAGGTTTGGCCAAATATTCATCGAATCCTTCATTCAAATATTTTTCTTTCATACCGTCTATCGCATTGGCAGTCAACGCGACGACAGGAATGTCGAACATCGGATTTTCTTCTTTCAATTCTTTTAAAGTTTCTACTCCCGATTTATTTGGCATCATGTCATCTAACAAAATCAAATCGAAAGAATCGTTCTTTAAAATTTCTTTGGCTTCTACTCCACTTTCGGCGAATGTCGTAATTACATTATAAGGCCCCAAGACTTTTTCTGCAACTTTTAAATTCAATTTATTGTCATCGACGATTAAAATTTTCTTATTATCGAAAGATTTTACTTTCTTATTCAATATGATGGGAGGATTCTCGAGTTGTAAATCTTTACATACCACATATTCCTGATCTAAAGCCACTATAAATTTGGAACCTACCCCATACTCACTTTGAACTACTATCTTTCCGTTCATCATTTCGACCAATTTTTTTGTTATAGCTAATCCCAAGCCAGTTCCCTCTATGGAAATGTTTTTGTTGAGTTCCAATCGAGTAAATTTCGAAAACAACTTATCTATATCTTCTTTTTTTATTCCCAACCCCGAATCTTCTACCGAAATGATCAATCTAACCTTATCACCTTTTTTAATAGAATCGACTTTGAACTCTATGAAACCTCTTTCGGTATATTTTATCGCGTTTGTCAGCAGATTTAGAATTATTTGTTTCAAACGTGAGACATCACCATATAATCGCTTAGGAATATCCTCATCGAAAGATACTTTGAGTTGTATCGGCTTATCTTTAAGACGAGTTTTTGCAAGCGCCACTAAACTATCCAAAGTGCTTTCGGTGTCGTACTCTGCAGGAACAAGCTCCATTTTGTTAGCTTCTATTTTCGAAATATCCAATATTCCATTTACCAATTCCAAAAGACTTTCGGAAGCATCTATAATATACTTAGCATCTTCGATAACTTTAGGTTCAATAGTATCGTCTAATAGTCCATTCGAAAATCCCAATATTGCATTTAACGGTGTCCTTATTTCATGTGACATGCTAGACAAAAATTCGATCTTTGCTTTGCTTGCTTTCAAAGCCTCATCTTTGGCCAAGTTGAGTTCCTCGATCATTTTAACATCGGGATTTTCTATAGTGAAGAACATCAAAAATATTACGAATGTTTGAATGGCAGTCATAACAGTGAAAGAAGGATGACTTCTTTGTATTATCGACATAATTCCTGCGAGAACGATGAACAAAACGATGGGAAGGAACTTTTGTTTTTTGATTCTTCTGAAATTCTTAAACATCGATAATAACCATATTCCCATACATGCTGCTGAGCACAAATAGACGAAGTCGACTGCCATTCCATCGGCATATCCAGAATGCAATCTCAAAGGCATAAATATCATCACGACAGCCGCTATATAAAAGATGACATAACTCACCTTTTTAAGTGCATCGAAATACAATATCTTTTTATCATTAGAAGTTTTATAACAAATTATATAAATATACAAGGTAAAAAGCAACAAAAAGCCCATCAAATACAAAATGTAAAACCTCGTCATGATCGCCGACAACAACACTGAAACATTACCAGACTGCCCAAAAATTGAACTAAAAAGTTCCAATATCAACCCTATCAAATTTAACCCCAGCAAAGAAGAGAATATTCTAGTCTCGTCGGAATCGACGTGTTTTTTAGAATGATATACACAATTCAACATCGTAGAATAAAACAACCCTGAAATTATAAAATACATACCCATTTTTATTCACCTACATCAGTACTCTATATCCATAATTATAGCATACACCTTTAAAAAGAAAAAGACCTTTGATCGAAATTGTCTTTTATGAATAAAAAAAATGCTAGAGCCTACTCTAACATCTAAATATATTTATTTTTTTTCTTTCATAGATAAAGTCTTCGCCATAAACATTTCATGATATTTGATATCATAAAAACTCTTAGCTCGATAAAGTTTCTCCTCTTGCAAACGTCTAATCGATCTTTTCCCACTAGGATCGATCGGAAAGGATTCATCATTACTTCTAAATCGTATGAAGATTCTTTTCGTTAGATAAGTCGGAATCTTTCCTTCCAATCGCGAGCATATAGATTGCATCAATTTATCTTTGTCTTTTATTACTGCATCGACTTGCGGTTCTATGTGGATGACTATAACTTCATCACCACCTACTTCCGTTTTTATTACACTAGAAGATAAAATATTTTTAGTGTCTGCCGCGACAATGTCATCGATTAAGAAAAGAGGATATTCGACAAGATTTCCTTCGTCATCTTTGATAATTATATGATCTTTCAATCTGCCTTTTATTTGTATATGCGGTAGATTATCCAACTTTACTCCATAAGCGGACATCCTGTACCAATCTTCACCATTTCGTTTAAACATGACACTTTTATTGAGATCACTGTCGTATCTATAACCTTTCATACCACATTCAGTACGAACAATTATTTCTCCGAATTCTCCAACGTCAACCGGTTTTCCATTTTTATTTACAACTTCTACGTCGGCACACGCAAGTGGGGTTTGACCGACCTTTTTTCCAAATCCGAGATATTTCTCTTGAAATCTTCTAAACAAAGTAACAAAAATCCCCGTTATCTCGTTTGTGCCACCGCCGATAGAAAAAGTTACTGGAGCCAACGACCAAGGTAATTTACCGACACCGAATTTATGTTTACGAGCCATTTTGTTGAAAAATTTCTCTTCACCAGACGACATTGCTTCACCCGTTACAATTGGTAAGAAAAGATATGGCAATGATCTCTTTTTGAATATTTCGCTATTCAAAAATTTCATACAAAGATTTCTCCAAAATGAAACACTTCCACCGCTCATATTAGGCTCATTCAAAATTATGCCGTATGGAAAATATTCTTTATCGTATATCGGCTCCGGAATTACAGTACATCCCAAATACAAAGGATCGATTATACTAGTAGAAATATTGGCAAGAACATAAGAAGGAATATGTGCATATACACGTATATCTTTCATTTCTGGCATTCCCGAAACATCGGATTCTTTAAATCTAGATAATATCGAGAGTGCTTTCACAGAATGTTTCGTTGCCTTCGGTCTATTTTCATTTGTAGATCCACTGGTATAAGTAATCAAAAATTCATCTTCTAAATCGAAAGGTTCTTCGATAAAATACGGTGCCACACTGTTGTTTTTACAATATTCAGTTCCTTTATGTAAAAATTCATCTTGACTTAAAATTGAAGCTTTTTGCTGTTTATACTTAGCCACTTTATAATCAAAACTCTTAAAATTGTCATCTATTTCAGCAAAAGGATCTTTTTTGACTCCATTGAAAATTGGTAAAGAATCGTTTAAAGAGAACATTACTATTTCATCGACTGCCTTCGTTCTTTTCAATTTACCACGTAAAGCTTCATAATTATCGTCTGACATGAATATTCTTCTCTTGCCAGATTTTGTTATGATCTCATTCAAATAATCTTCGCCGAACCATTCACCGACTGTATTGAATTTTGCCCCAATTTTAGATGCTGCTAACAGTAAATAAATGAACTCCGGTGAATTGGATACACATGCGACGATTTCTGAGCCATGCCCATAGCCCATCGCTTTTAAAGAACTCGCATATCGATCAGCCATTTCGAACATTTCTTTATAGGTTATCTTGTTCTTTCTATATTCGATTGCAACGTTATTCATTCTATCCAAATTACTCAACTTGATTGCTCTATATAACGAATAATTTCTATATTTTTTTAAATCTTCTATCGCTTCGATAGCTTTTCGTTTCATTATTAAATCACTCCCTGCAATCTATATCTTACCAATTTCAGAATAGACTTGTCAAATAAAACTCGCCCAAAACAACGATTACTTCAAAAATTTATTGAGGACTCTTTTTAGTTCCATTTCTTCGATAGGTTTTGCCAAAAAATCATCAAAACCGACATCGATATATTTTTCACGCATACCATTGATTGCATTCGCTGTCAAAGCAACTGTAGGTATCTTGTAACCTTCGATATTTTCTTTTAATTCCGTCAAAGTCTCTGTACCGCTTTTATTTGGCATCATATCATCCATCAAAACCAAATCGAAATTGCCGTCCATACAAATCTTATCTATACCTTCATCCCCACTTTTCGCAGTTACAACTTCGACATTGAAAGGTTCTAGAACTCTCATTGCCACTTTCAAATTGAGACTATTATCATCTACCACTAATACTCTCTTACCTGAAAAATTCATTTTTAGTTCAGGGAGAATGTTTGTTTCTTTGTTTATAACGGGATTATCAACTATTTTTTGATCGATTGCTACTGTAAATTTTGAACCTTTTCCGTATTCACTTTGAACTACTATTTTTCCTCCCATCAAATCGACCAATTTTTTTGTGATAGCGAGTCCTAAACCAGTACCCTCTATAGAAATGTTCTTTTCTACGTCCAAGCGAGTAAATTTATTAAATAATTTGTCGATGTCTTCTTTTTTGATACCTATTCCCGAATCTTCAACTGAAATGATCAATCTCACTACATCTTGTGACTTTACCGAGTCTACTTTAAATTCAATATAACCTTCATTAGTATACTTTATCGAATTGGTAAGTAAATTTATACATATTTGTTTTATTCGATTGGAATCGCCATAAAGATATTTTGGAATAGATTCATCAAATTTCGTTCTAAATTCGATTTGTTTTTCTCCAAGTCTAGCCTTAGATAATGACGTCAAATGATTCAAGACTTCCTCAAAATCGTATTCTTTATTTACTATTTCTATTTTGTTAGCTTCTATTTTGGATATGTCCAAAATCCCATTGACTAATTCTAAAAGATTCGAAGAAGCACTAACGATACAATTTAAGTCTTCTTGACACTTTTCGCTTAAATCCTCTTTCAAAAGACTGTTAGAAAAAGACACAATGGCATTCAAAGGAGTCCTTATTTCGTGTGACATATTCGATAAAAATTCGGTCTTCGACCTATTAGCCTTTTCGGCTTGATCCCTTGCCATATTGAGTTCTTCTATCATCTTCAAATCCGGATTTTCTATCGTATTGTACATGATCAAATCGATAAAAACTAAAATTGTCGGAATGATTATAAGTGTCGGATTACTTATACGAACTAACATTGCAATTATTATCAAAACCACTAAAACTGTAAGAGGAATATATTTACGCTTAAATATTTTTTTAACATTCATCAATAATATAACTATTATAGCAAATAAATATACTGCCGCAATAAGAAAAACAAAATCCGTAGCAATTCCAGCAACACCCATGACCCCTTCATTATTGATTATTTCTATAGGCAAAATAAATTCGATTAACACTAAGAATATATCTATACCAACGGAAAAATTTTTTATTTTTTCATAACGATTAGTATCTCCCCATGTAATATAGTAAACATATAAAAATAATAGCGTTGGCCAAAAAATATAATGAATCAAATCAATTTTATTTAATAAAGCGACAATCAAATGTGTAAAACTATTATAATTAAAATAACATATTAAAAGTTCTGAAATAACTAATATGATATCCAAAAAACTACTTAAAATCATAAATCCATATATTTTTGTTTCTTTAGAATCTATCCTCTTTTTAGAAAAGAATAGAATTACAATCATCACGATACAAAAGAATCCACAAATTAAAAAATATAAATTTGGCATATTATGTCACCTATTCTCAAATAGAATTATAACAATATCCTACATTTAAGTAAAGAAAAAATGAGCAAAAACTCATTTAATTTTGACAAATTTTTTACCTTCCGATTTTAAAGTAATTCCTGGAACCAATATGCCATTCTCATTTAGACGATATTCGTTATCTACAGGTAAACCGTCTTTGGAAAATAAGAATTTTGCTTCTGCAGCAGAATCGTAATTAAACGCAAATCCATACTTTTTAAAAAACACATGATTTAAATATACTAGAGGATTTACGTCATCAATAAATAACTTTGATTTAGTAACTCTTGCTCTAGCACTTTCCATAATTCTTTGCAATTCTTGTATTTGTTCTACGAGACTTCGATCTCTAGAAACAAAGTATGGGTAACAAAATTTTACAATACATTTTTCATATAATTCTTTTTCACAACTTACAGGATCATCTACTTCAACATATTCTAATACAGTAGGAATTATAGGACACCCTGTTATGGCTGCTATTAGAATCGCTCCTATTTTAAGGTCTTGTATCAATCGCACTGGATGTAAATTCCATGTTGCTTCACTAAAAATCCATCCATTCATCCCTTTGCAAATGATTTTATTGGCCATTTCAAATATAGACTGACTGCTTTCGATTTTATCCCTTCTATCAAAAAGCACTGCATTACAACTATCGAATAACACACGAGTAGGCAAAGTCAAATCATCACTAGCGACCATTACTGAAACTTCGCCTATAAATTTAGAACAAAATTCGACAGCATCCAAAATATTGTGTGAGTTAGAGTGATTAGATACAAAAAGAACAGGAGTATTTTTTGGAATATTATCGATTCCTATTGGTTCAAATTCATAATCCTTCATAAGGGGATTCAAAGAAGTGACTAGTTTTCTTCCAGCACTAGATCTTTTATTTTTAAAATTTTCACTTGCTAATGACAATCTTCTCAATGAATTATAATATTTAGTTCTATCATCATTAGAAAGAGACATGAGTTCATTATTAGATAAAAAAATTTTAGACATATTACATCACTCCAACCATTTCAAATATCTTAACATATCTCATGTATAAAATAAAGTAAATTGTTAATTAAACCGAGCGATCTCCCCAAAAAAAGTGCACGACTATGCGGCACTTTCTTCTGTTTCCTCTTGTGAATCATCTATATCGAGAGTAACTTGCTCTCCGACTTGGATTTCAGTATCGACAACTTGATCCATGGAATCATTATCGTCCATAAATTTTTCTTCCAAAACTTCACTTGGGTCATCCGACAAGAATTCTTTTTCGAGTTCGATTTGAACATCGGTATATTCTCTTGCGCCAGTACCAGCTGGAATGAGTTTACCGATGATGACGTTCTCTTTGAGTCCATGTAAGTAATCGACCTTACCCTTGATAGAAGCATCTGTAAGAACACGTGTTGTTTCTTGGAATGATGCTGCTGACAAGAACGAATCGGTTTCGAGTGAACTCTTCGTAATACCTAAAAGTATTGGTACACCCTTAGCAGGAACTTTACCCTCCAATATGACAGGCTTATTTCTTTCAGTAAATTCTCTGATCGAAATAGTCAATCCTGCAACCATATCGGAATCGTTACCTTCGACAATACGCATTTTGTTTATCATACGACTAGCGATGATCTCGATATGTTTATCAGAAACATCGACACCTTGTGATTTGTAAACTTTTTGTACTTCCTCCAAGATGTATTCTTGCGTCGTAATCGGATCGGTGACGGCGAGTAATTCCTTAGGACTGATAGCTCCTTCGGTCAATTTATCTCCGGCATTTACTTGATCTCCAACTTCTACACACACTTTTGCGGCATAGCTAGTGACGTGTTCTTTTGCAGTAATGTCGTTCTCTACGATGATTTTATATTTTCCATTTACAGGCTCGATCAAAGTGACTTTACCTGTTATTTCAGAAATAGTAGCTTTTCCTTTTGGTATACGTGCTTCGAACAATTCTTCGACACGTGGAAGACCTTGTGTAATATCTCCCGCACCAGCGACACCACCTTCGTGGAATGTACGCATCGTAAGCTGAGTACCTGGTTCACCGATAGATTGTGCAGCCATTATTCCGACTGCTTCGCCCTTCTCTACTGTTATACCAGTAGCGAGGTTTCTACCGTAACACTTGCGGCAAATACCGTTAGCACACTTACAAGTCAAGACACTTCTTATTTCGACTTGCTTCACGCCTGCTTTGGCAATCTTCTTCGCGATAGATTCGGTAATCTCACAACCTTTATCTACGATCAAAGCTTTCGTTTCAGGATTTACGACCTTTTTAGCCGTATATCTTCCGACGATTCTCGATTCTAACGATTCGACAACTGTACCACTCTTCGCATCCACTATATCGGACACTTTCAAACCTGCAAGCGATCCACAGTCATCTTCTTTGATGATGATATCTTGAACGACATCGACGAGACGTCTAGTCAAATATCCTGAGTTTGCTGTTTTCAAAGCCGTATCGGCATTACCTTTACGTGCTCCATGGCTCGATAAGAAGAACTCGGCAACTGACAAACCTTCACGGAAGTTTGCAGTGATCGGTATTTCCAACGATTCACCACTCGGTTTAGCCATCAATCCACGCATTCCGGACATTTGGTTGAAGTTAGAGTCAGAACCACGTGCTCCTGAATTCTTCATGATGAAAATAGGATTGTGAAGATCGCTTTTCGCGTATCCTGCCAATTCGGCACCGACTTGTTTAGTAACATCTTGCCAAACATCACAAACTTGTGTATGACGTTCATCGTCGGTGATGAGCCCGCGTTTGAATTGCTTGTTGATTTTATCGACTTTTTCTTGACCTACAGCAACATACTCACTCTTGTGTTGAGATGTGACGATGTCGGTAATAGAAATAGTCAATCCTGCAATAGTAGAATATTTGAACCCTAAGTCTTTCAAATTATCTAGATAAACACTCGTTTCGGTCGTCTTGTAACGATCGTAAACTTGAGCGATCAATGACTTCAAATGTTTCTTTCCGAACGGCTCAGTTACAGGCATAGCTGCCACAGCCGCTGGAATATCGACACCAGGCTCTAAGAAATATGCGCTCGGTGTAATACCTTCGATATTGGCCTTAGTAGGTTCGTTGACATAAGGGAACGAATCTGGCAATATCTCATTGAAGATGATCTTTCCGGCTGTTGTAACCAAATACTTGCCCTTTTGATCATCAGTGAATATTTTATGTTTGAACGAATTTACAGGTACGACTATACGAGTTTGAAGAGTGATTTCTCTTCTCTCGTAAGCCATCAAAGCTTCGTTCGAATTTTTGTAAACTTTACCTTCGTTAGGAAGACCTGCATCCTCCATCGTGATATAGTAGTTACCTATGATCATATCTTGTCCAGGAGTTACGACTGGAGTACCGTCGGCAGGTTTCAAAATGTTGTTACTTGCAAGCATCAACACTCTAGCTTCGGCCATAGCCTCTTCTGAAAGAGGTACGTGAATAGCCATTTGGTCTCCATCGAAATCGGCATTGAATCCGCTACATACCATTGGGTGCAAGCGAATTGCCTTTCCACCGATCAATACTGGTTCGAATGCTTGAATAGATAGTCTATGCAAAGTAGGAGCACGGTTCAACATGACAGGATGCTCTTTGATGACATCTTCGACGATATCCCAAACACATTCGTCTTTAGAATCGATGAGTCTCTTCGCACCTTTGATATTGTGAGCAAGTCCACGTTCGACTAGTTCATGAATGACATGTGGTTTGAATAATTCCAACGCCATGTCTTTAGGTACACCACATTGATATATCTTCAAGCTTGGACCTACGGCGATAACCGAACGACCAGAGTAGTCGACACGTTTTCCGAGCAAGTTTTGACGGAAACGGCCTTGTTTACCCTTAAGCATGCTAGACAAACTCTTGAGTGCTCTATTACCAGCACCACTTACACTACGACCACGTCTACCGTTATCGAACAATGTATCGACTGCTTCTTGAAGCATACGTTTTTCGTTTTGAACGATGATACTAGGAGCACCCAATTCCAACAATTTTTTCAAACGGTTATTACGATTGATGATTCTTCTATAAAGATCATTCAAATCACTAGTCGCGAATCTTCCACCATCCAATTGAATCATCGGACGCAATTCAGGTGGAATTACAGGAATGGCATCCAAGACCATCCACTCTGGCTTGTTTCCAGATTCTTCGAAAGATACCAAGCATTCGAGTCTTTTACCCAAACGAATTCTCTTTTGACCTGTAGCATTTTCCAAATCTTTTCTTATTGCTTCGATTTCCTTAGGAACATCGACTGCTTGAAGCAATTCTTTGATCGCTTCGGCACCCATTCCTACTTTGAATGTGCTACCATATTTTTCATAGTAAGCACGGTATTCCTTATCGGAAAGAGTTTGCTTGGCTTCCAAAGGAGCCTTACCTGGATCGAGAACTACATAGCTGACGAAGTACAAAACTTCCTCGAGCTCACGTGGGCTCATATCCAAGACCAAGCCCATTTTAGAAGGAACGCCTTTGAAGAACCAAATGTGTGAACAAGGAGAAGCGAGCTCGATGTGTCCCATACGTTCACGACGCACTTTCGCACGAGTTACTTCTACTAAACACTTGTCACAAACGACGTTTTTATAACGTAATCTCTTATATTTACCACACGCACATTCGTAATCCTTCGTCGGTCCGAATATTTTTTCGCAAAATAGACCATCACGTTCAGGACGAAGAGTACGATAGTTGATCGTCTCAGGTTTTTTGACCTCACCATAAGACCAACTTCTTATTTTATCAGGACTGGCAATGGCAATTTTAATGCCTTTGAAATTGTTTACTTCCAACATTATTCTTCACCATCCATTTCCTTTAAATCTTCTATTATATCTTCTTCGCTTTCGAAATCGGCATCGATCTCATCTTCGTCGATTTCTTCATCGAATTCATCTTCGAAATCTTCGACTTCTTCATCTTGCTCTAGAACTTCGCTGTCTTTCAACGGTTCTCCATTCTTTTTAGCAAGTTTACGCTCGTTGACTTCGTTCATCATTTCCAAAGTCTTCGAATCAATTTCATCTATCGATATAGCATTATCTTCTTTATCTTCGACATCTTCCAATTCTTTGAGATCGTGAACGACATCCTCTTTATCTATAAATTGAATATCCAATCCCAATGCTTGGAATTCCTTGATCATGACACGGAATGCTTCAGGCATACCTGCTTGAGTGATGTTGTTACCTTTGACCAAAGCTTCGTAAACTTTGACACGGCCTACTACATCGTCGGATTTGACAGTCAACATTTCTTGTAGGACATGAGCAGCGCCATATGCATAGAGAGCCCAAACTTCCATCTCTCCGAAACGTTGTCCACCGAACTGTGCTTTACCACCCAATGGTTGTTGTGTTACCAAACTGTATGGTCCCGTAGAACGAGCATGCAATTTGTCATCGACCATGTGATGCAATTTGAGCATGTACATGACACCGACTGAAACTCTATTTTCGAATGGCTCGCCTGTACGACCGTTGATAAGTTGAACTTTACCATCGTCGGCGATCTTTCCATCCTTCATCATTTCTAAAATTTCATCGACGCTTGCTCCATCGAATACAGGAGTCGCAGTATAGACGCCCAAATTTTTAGCGGCCATACCTAAATGTAATTCCAAAATTTGTCCCAAGTTCATTCGAGATGGCACACCCATCGGATTCAACATGATATCGACAGGACGTCCATCAGGTAGATAAGGCATATCCTCTTCAGGCAAAACTAGCGATACGACACCTTTATTTCCATGTCGTCCACTCATCTTATCTCCGACTTGTATTTTACGTTTTTGAACGATGTATACTCTTACGATTTTCGATACACCGGCTCCAAGTTCATCGGAGTTCTCTTTCGTATAAACCTTTATATCGTGTACTATTCCATAAGTACCATGCGGTACACGAAGTGATGTATCTCTTACTTCTCTAGTCTTCTCTCCGAATATTGCATGCAACAATTTCTCTTCGGAAGACAATTCTTGAACACCCTTAGGTGTAACTTTACCGACCAAAATGTCGTTTTCTTTTACTTCGGTACCGATTTTGATGATACCGTTTTTATCCAAATTCTTTCTCGCTTCTTCGCTTACGTTTGGAATATCGCGAGTGATCTCTTCAGGACCCAATTTCGTATCGCGGCAATCGATTTCGTAATGTTGAAGATGGATCGAAGTGAAGACATCATCTTTGACTAGTCTTTCGTTCAAAATGACCGCATCCTCGTAGTTGTATCCATCGAATGTCATGAACGCTACGACCATGTTTTTACCCAATGCGAGCTCACCTTGATTGGTACTAGGACCATCGGCGATTACTTCCCCGTATTTGACTTTGTCGCCAGCACGTACGATCGGTACTTGGTTCAAGCACGTCTCGTCATTACTTCTTTCGTATTCTGTCAAATAATATGTATCCTTACCCTTGGCATTTTTGACTACTATCTTTTTCGCGTCAGCGTATTCGACTACACCATCGGCTTTCGAAACGACAGAACTTCCAGAATATTTGGCAACTGCAGCCTCGACACCTGTTCCTACGAAAGGCGCTTCCGTTCTCAAAAGAGGAACTGCTTGACGTTGCATGTTCGAACCCATGAGGGCACGTTTTGCATCGTCGTGGTCCAAGAAAGGAATCAAACTCGTCGTCAAAGATACGATCTGACTTGGAGATACGTCCATATAATTGATTTTTGTAGGTTCGACAAGTAGATCGTCACCATTGAATCTAGCAACAACTTCCTTAGAACACAATTCGTTATCATCGTTTACTTCTGAAGTCGCTTGTGTGATATAATAATCGGCTTCTTCGTCGGCAGTCAAATACTCTATTTCATCGGTAACCTTACCATTTTCGACTTTTCTATATGGACTCATGATGAATCCGTATTCGTTTATTTTGGCATAACTGGCCAAAGAAGCGATCAACCCGATGTTTGCACCTTCTGGTGATTCGATAGGACATATTCTACCGTAATGACTCGGATTGACGTCACGTACCTCCATGCCAGCTCTATCACGAGATAGTCCACCAGGCCCGAGCGAAGATAGACGTCTCTTGTCGGTTAATTCGGCAATCGGATTGATTTGATCCATGAATTTAGAAAGTTGTGATGATCCGAAGAACTCTTTCAATGCTGCCGTTACTGGGCGGATATTGATCAATGACTTAGGAGTCACGTTTTCGAGTTCTTGAGTGGTCATACGTTCTCTTATGACCCTTTCCATACGAGTCATACCGACTCTGAATTGGTTCTCGACGAGTTCACCTACTTGTCTAACACGTCTATTACCCAAGTGATCGATTTCATCCGTAGTTCCGATACTTCCAAGCAAGTTTAAATAATAACTGACTGCTCCATAAACATCGGAAATAGTAAGTCTCTTTTCATCGATACTTTGATCATTACCGATGATTCTGACGGTCTTTTCTTCGTCTTCTTTGTCGACGACTGTGACCATTTGAATGATATTGAAAGAATCCAACTCTTCGTTGATAGTCACTTCTCTTTTTCCATAGCCTTCAGCAAAAATAGGTTTCAAACTGTTTTGAATTTCCTTAGTTACCAAAGTTCCTTTTTTGGCAACAACTTTGCCATTTGCATCGGCAATATCTTCGGCCAAAGTACATCCCAACAATCTATCGACGACATTCAACTTTTTGTTATATTTGTAACGACCAACTTTTGCCAAATCGTAGCGGAATCTGTCGAAGAACTGTGTACTCAACTGGTTTTTAGCACTTTCTAAAGTAGCAGGCTCGCCTGGTCTCAATTTTTCATAAATCTCGATCAATGCTTCATCAGTATTCTTTGTAGAATCCTTCTCAAAAGTATTTTCGATGAACTGATTTTGACCGAACAATCCTACGATATCTTCATCGTTAGACAAACCGATCGCACGAAGGAAAGTTGTTAGAGGAACTTTACGTGTACGATCTATCCTTATATATAGAACGTCACGAGCATCCTGTTCGAACTCCAACCATGTACCTTTATTCGGAATTACTTGTCCTGAAATTACCGGTCTACCATTTTTGTCGATTTCGCGACTGAAGTAGATCGAAGGACTACGTACCAACTGAGATTGGATTACACGTTCGACGCCGTTTATGATGAACGTTCCAGATTCGGTCATGAGTGGAACATCACCTAAGAATATCTCTTGTTCCTTGACTTCTCCTGTTTCATTTAAGAACACGCGCGCTTGCACTTTCAAAGGAGCACTGAAGGTAACTGCACGTTCCTTAGTCTCTTTGACAGAATATCTCGGTTCATCGAAAGAATACTCTCCGAATTCCAACGAAATGTTTCCTGTAAAAGATTCGACTGGGAACAAATCTTCGAATGTTTCTTTGATACCAGTAGTCAAAAATTCATCGTAAGATTTCTTCTGTACTTCCAATAAGTTTGATAATTCTAAGTTGTTTTTAGTTTTAGAGAAATTGACTCTTTCTCTATGGTCTCCAAATTTTGTTTTTTTGTATGCCACTTGTTTCTTCACCCCTATGCGTATTTTTTTGGGCGGAAATTTCTTATACTTAAAAAAGATATGCCACCAATTTACAATTTTACTAGCATATCCTATAATTGTCAATAAAAAGTTGAAAAAATTGTGCAAAAAAGCAACCCAAATTGTACTACCTTTTTCGAGCTACTTTTGTCACCTACATTCCTTAATCAATAATATATCACAAATCATAAATTTTTGTCAATCTAAATCGACTCTGTTAATTTAAATGTGAAGTGCAATGATTGCAATATTGAAAAAAGACATATGAAA
>CAOJEC010000027.1 GCA_948433885.1 uncultured bacterium
ATATGTCAAGGAAACTTGCATAAAATAAAAAAGGGAATACTTAACCTTTCCATGTTGAGTGTTCGCCAAAGATTTGGTTAGCACTTAATCTACGAAAGTAAATTGAGTGCTTTTTTCTTATGATAGTTTACTATATTACAAAAGTAAAAAGTAAGGCTATGAGTAAGAAGATAATTAGAATAAGAGAAAGAATCAAAAAATCTTTCTTATGCATATCATCAGCCTCCTTTCACATGAAAGTTGGCAAGCACTCAACGATTAAGTATTCCTAGTGTTAATTATATCAAGATATTTATTTTTATAACAATATTATTTACTAAATTCTGACAATTTAGTAAACACACTTGCAAATTGACATATTCAATTAGAGAGAAGTGATAACTATGGCTTGTGCAACAATACATCTAGCAATAGCTAAAAAATATTTAAATAAACACGAAGAATTAAATTATGAAAAGGTAATTGCAGGGACACTTTATCCAGATGCAGCAGAAGATAATGATAAATCACATTATACTGATATTAATCGTGGTAATGATAATATAAGTCATGTACGTGGGAAAGTAAATTTATATGCATTTTTAAATGAGCATAAATATTTGGATGATTTTGAGCTGGGTTGGTTCTTACATTTAGTAACAGACTATCTATTCTTTGAAGAATGTTTTACAGAAGAATATTTATTAAATAATAGCTATAAAGATTTTTGTAAAGATTTGTATTTTGCTTATGATCATTTAAATCTTTATTTATCTAAAAAGTATGATATTACAGAAAATGATTACAAAAACTATTCTAGTGAGTATTATCCAGGGAAAAAATATCAAGATTGCATTTTGCCTAAAGAGATGATTGATGAGTTTATAAATAGAGTTTCTAATATTGATTTGGATAAATATATTGAGAAAATTGAAAAATATCAAAGTAATATAAAACCATAAAAGTTGTTGAACGTCCTTCCTTAGGGCACCAGATTTGATTGATACTCGAACTTTTAATTCGAGAGTAATAAATATTAACTAGAAGTACCGTCTAGTTTTTTTGTTATTTGAGAATGGAAGTGATGAGTATGGATGTTGTTAAGGAATTAGAGTTTGATAAGAAAGTCTTAAAAAGGATTGAAATGATATGTAGATTTGCTTTTGTTAAGCCTGTTATTAAGCTAGGAAGTATCGTTAATATTAAAGGAACTAATATTGCTTATGTAAGTCCACATATTATAACAGTGGGAGGGAATAATTATTTAATATTCATAGGAATTTTTTCATAGTAGAAGTTTGTTAGTTTTATTTAAAATAAATATGAATAAATTTGATATGAATGTAATGACTAATTAGTAAAAAAATGATATAATTGATGTAGTAAAGTAATACACAAATAGTAAATTTAATATGAGAAATTATAAATGAGAGAAATAGAATTAAAATTTAAAATTAAGGATAAAGATAAACTACTAAATAGGTTAGATAATTTAGATTGTAAAATGGGAGAATTAATTGAACAAAAAGATATTATATATGTTAATGATCTAAATAATATTGAAAGTGTAGAAGGATCAGTTTGGTTAAGACTAAGAAAAGAACAAGATAATATAGAATTAAATTATAAAAAGCAAAGTTCAAGAAAACAAGAATCTAAAAAAATAGAATTTGGTGTCGATTCATATGAAAAAGCAAAACAATTTCTAGAAGAACTTGGATATAAAAAATGGGTAGAAGTAAATAAAAAAAGAAGATATTTTAAATACTTAAATTATAATTTGTGTATAGATGAAGTTGAAAGACTAGGCTTTTTTATAGAAATAGAATTATTAGTAGATAAAAAGATAAAAATGATTATATTGATGAGTTAATATCGGTTGCTAAAGTTTTAGGTTTAGATAAACAAAATATTATAAATAGTCATTATGATACAATGATTTATGAACTTGATTTAAGAAAAAAATAGATTATGATACTATTCGAGCAAAATATCCAAATGGATCAATAAATGTTTATATTATTTAACACTATTTTAAGAGTTTAAAAGAAATGTATTTATAATTTTAATATAGTGTTTGAAATAAAAAAATTAAATAAGGTGGTTTATGGAGTCGAGATTTGAGAATATTAGAAAAAATATTTATAGTAAATATGATGAAGAAACTTTAAAAGGTTTTCGATTGTGGTTACTAAATTTTTTCTTTAAAAATAGTGACTATGCGTTTGTAAAAATAGAACGATTAAAAAAGTCTAGTTGACGAGAAAAAAAATAATATGAGAAGGATGGAGAAAAATGGAAGAGAAGATATGTCAAAGTTGTGGGATGCCTATAACGTCAAACGAACAATGGGGCACTAATAGAGATGGAAGCAACAATGAAGATTATTGTAAATATTGTTTTGAATCGGGAGAATTTGTAGACAAAGTTACAATGGAAGAATATATAGAAATGTGTTCAAACTATGGTGAGCAAGCGGGAATGACTAATGATGAGATGAAAAAATTTTGTACTGAATTATTTCCAACTTTAAAAAGATGGAAGTGTACTTGTACAGAAGAATGTGCCGGCGGATACAATCCAAATTGTACTTGTGAAAATCCAGAATGTCATTGTAGAGGCGAACACGAATAATGTATTAAAAAAAGAATGATAAGCAAATTATCGTTCTTTTTGAATACTAAGAATATAAGATAATTGTGATGGAAGTGTCGATCAACAATATTTGGAAGTTCCCTTTTTCGAATCTAGTTCTTTTATTGGAATCAATTTACATGTTTCGTCATCGTATTTTATGAAAAGATCAGTTTTCGAACTGTCGTAATATAATGTGGTAGTAGTATTGCGTTTGATCAAGGTGTTCGTTTCTATTTCATATCTCGTATTATCGAATTGGATAGTATTAACCGCTATAGTCTTTCTAGTCAAACTGTTATAGAAATCTTCTTTTGAAATCGGTTTTTGACTATATATGATGTGGTTTTTTTGAGACAAATCTTCAAAACACTCGCGGTAACTAGATTTAAAGTTTAGAATGTGTATATCGTATTTTTTTAGTAGGTTTAGAATTTTAGGTGGAATATCTGCAAAGAAGTTGACAAACGATATATTAGCAGGACAACCGTGGGTTTTAAGCAATAAATAAATTATATTTTTGAGACTTTTTATATCATTTTTGAGACTGTCATAAGTAAATAATAGTGTTTTCGATGCATAATCTACGATTTCGAAATGTCGAGCATCTTTGTTTTTTATTTTTCTAATCAATACGATTTCATCATTCGATTTCGCACCTCTCAATATATTACAAAGGGTAGGGTAACTGAATTCATATGTAAATAAATCGGAATTATAGAACTCCTTGTATGTTTTACAATCGCTTTTTAAATAGTCTAAAATGATGGAATTATGTGTGGCACTCTTGTCACTTTCGGATATAGGATATTTGCCTTGTTTGATCAGTCTGTGAATTCTAATTAAGGATTTTGGATGATATCCAGTTTTTTTTGCTAATTCGTCATATGTATACCCTGATTTCATATTTAAAAGTTCGATAAGTTTTTTCTTAGATAATTTTTTCATGAGTTAATTATAGCACGAAGATGGTAACATTTAAATATATTTTTTCCTTTTTTGATATAAATACCCATATTTTGATAAAATGCCATACAAGGGAGGGAAAATTATGGGAAATAAAATCGAAGTTGTGGCTTTCGATCTAGGGGGAGTCTTAGCATATAGAGATTTGAGTTCTCTTACAGAAGAGGAACTGATTTTATTGAAAACCTATCTACATAGAAGAAATATTCAAGATAGAGATTTACTAGAACAGGCTCGTAGAAGAATAGATGAGATTTATTTAAAAATACATAGACTGAATGCCGGGGCAGTGCCGACTCTAGAAATGTTAAAAGATTTAAAAATAAGACCATCAATTTGGACTAATAATATTAGAGAAATAGACAATTGGTTTGAAGAAATAGGTCTATATAAGTACATTAGAAGAGAGGACATCGTAAATTCTTTTGATATAGGTTCCGATAAACCAGATTTGGAGTTTTATCGAAGAGCATTAGAGCTTCTTTCGAATAAACCGAATGATGTACTATTTTTTGATGACGACAAGAGAAATATCGAAGGTGCAAGACTTTGTAACATAGATGGAATAGAATATGATATGTCTCAAGATTTAGAAAAGACTGTCGAAGAGGAGATAAGGAGAAGATTATAATGAAAATAATAGAATTGGGTAAGGGGTCGAATATCGGTGGTAAGGCAGGAAACTTAAATAAACTGTACGAAGACTTCACTATTGCAAGAGGATTCATACTAGGAAATGAAGTGTTTATAGAATTTTTAAATATAAACAACATATCACTAAGTGATGATCGGAGTGTCGTAAAAGAGAAGATAATGAAAGGTATTTTACCCGAAGAAAAAGAGCTGTTAGATTACTTTAAGGATCAAAAGTACGATCGCGTAATCGTAAGATCGAGTGCTTCTTCTGAAGACGGGGATAAATGTTCTTTTGCAGGTCAGTTCGATTCTTATACAAATACTACTATAGATAGTTTGGCTTTCAATATAAAAAGATGTTGGGCTTCTATGTTCGAGGATAATGTCGAAGTCTACATGAGGGAAAATGAATTAGAAAGCGATTTTTCTTTCGATATTTTGATTCAAGAAATGATCACGTCAGATCTATCGGGTATTGCATTTTCTATAAATCCTACTAATGGAAAAGAGGAAATGCTTGTCGATATTACCGATTCTCAATGCGAAGAATTGGTAAGTGGCAAAGTCAATCCTCGTTCCTATCGGATGGGAGATGTATCGAATAAAGATATGATCAACGGTGATAAATTGGCAATCGTCGAAGATAATTTAAAAAAACTCAAGAGCATTTTCAAAAAAGAAGTAGAAATCGAATTTGGTTTTAAAGAAGACGAGTTTTATTTATTTCAAGTAAGACCTATCACTAGAAGTTACTTTTCATTGAATGATTATATCAATACGGAGTTTTGGTGCTGTTTTAAAAATAACAATTGGACTTTGTTCAATAGAAGTCTTTGGATTTTAGGGGCGACAAAGTACAAAAATAAAAACGTAAATAATAAAGTAACCGAGGATGTTACTGTATATTATCCGAAAAATGAAAAACAAATGAGAGCGTTCAATGGAAATCAGCCCCCATTAGATGAAATCACTATAGAAAGCCATACACCCGAAAATATAAACAGTTACATCGAAGAAAATGATCTCGTGATCAAAAAAATGAGAGAGTTATCACAGGTTATCAAAAATGATATCGATAGAGACGATTTCGATGTATTCGATGAACATCTCAAAAAACTTATTAGATACAATGCCATTTTGAATTCTTACGAATATTTGATCGGGTCTTTAGGTCAGGCCTTACACGATCGTCTTGATCAAGATACTTTGAAAAATATCGAGAGATGGCGCAACAGCGAGGACAGCTACTTTGTAATTTATGACGATATATTCGAATATGTTATAAGACATTTCGACATCATCATCGACGTAAGTAGGTTTAGAATGTATATTCATGTACAGGAGTTGCTCGATTTGTGCAGTAAAAAAATTAAAGTTCCTACTTTATTGAAACGAATCGAGGAACGTGAAAGGAAGGGGTTTGTACTTTTGAATTTGCATAATAAAAGTTTTAATAATAAAGTCGTCGTCGAAGATTCGACTATCGAAACAGTTAAAAATAGGTTCTATGAGCTACAAAGCAATATAATTAAAGAAAAAGTTTGTGATGGTGTCAAAGGTAATTCTACTTTTAAGAATGGCAAAATAATCGAAGGAGAAGTAGTGGTCGTCAAGGGTAACGCTTCGATATCTACGGTTGAAGATTTGAGAAATAAAATACTCGTATGTGATGTCACTACTGCTAAAGACATCAAGTTTATTAAAAATATCAAAGCTTTGATAGTAAATAATGGAAGCATTTTATGTCATTCGGCAATTTTTTCAAGGGAGTTCAATATTCCTTGTTTGATGGGCTGTGAAGTCGCGACCGATTACTTCGAAACGGGAGATTTGGTTTTGTACGATGTAGACAATGAAATAGTACGAAAAGCGTAAGAATGTGACTACAAGGATCAAATGTGGTTGGTCCGTTTTCTTTTGACTTTTGGTTAAAAGATGCCGTGCGAAAGATATGTTAATCTAGAAATTGTTCTATGTTTTTGATATAATGTCATCGTAGGTGATATTGAAAAATGGATAAAAAAAGAATAAAAATTAGAAAAATAACTTTAGTTGCGATCGGTTTAACAGGTGTTGTGCTTTTAAGTATTTTGATATGGTATTTCTTGACCAATCATGATAGAAATGCACGAAATATTGCCGATGCGAACGGACTGTTATTTAGTGTAGTCTTGAATACTAAGGATCGAGATTGTGTTCCAGTCAAATTGTCGATTTACGATGATGGCAAGTGCGAATTTAAGAACAGTTTTACATATGCCGATGAAGAAGATACGAGCAATCCGATTTACGATGATGCTTATGCGATAGATCATATCGATTACGATGCTTTAAAAATTATTTCTAAAAGTGTCCATGAGGATAAAGTAGAAGATGACAGTACTTATGTATATAAAATAGTAACAGGGAAGGGCGATGTGTATTATGCCAACGATGATAATGAGTATTTGATGGAATACTTGAATAAAATAAATTTCACATTGGCCGATTGTGCATTCAAATCGAATAAATGGTCATCGAAAGGGGACAAACAAGAATGAAGAAAAAAGTTTTGATTTTGTGGGGAGCATTTGTCGTTTGTGTAATTGCAACTGTAGGATTATGGTTTAAAATGAATTCGGCTGAGCTCGAATACGAAGAGGTAAGTGCGGTCGTGATTAGTTCGACGACGAAGCAAGTGAGAAATCGAAAAAATGGAACTACGTACAACACTTACGAGGTAAAAGTAAAGTACGATGGAGAAGAGTACAAATTGGAAAACGTTCATAGTGCAGCTTCTTATTCGAAAGGACGTACAGTCAAAGCATACTTATCTGATGGAAGGTTATTTGCCAATGTGGAAGGGGTCAAAACATCGACACCTATTGCCATCGTCTATTTTTGCTTTCTGTTTGGAAGTTTTGGATTGCTGATGTGGGCAGCGATATACTCAGGTAAGGTAGCACAAAAAAAGATACAAGCTTAAAGTTATTTAAAAAAAGGCCACCGTATTCGATTATGCGATGGTTTTTCTTTTAAATTTAGACGAGATCAGTATTCAAATAGTAATAATAGTTCAGTAATTCTTTCGAATAGTTCAAAATCTTACCTTCGGGAAGAACGAGCATTCTAGTGATTCCTATGCTTTCGACAAAGGCAGGATTGTGACTGACGAGAATGAGTGTACCTTCAAAATTTTGAAAGTTTTCTCCGATGATATTTTGAGTCTCGGGATCGAAATGATTGGTCGGTTCATCTAAAATAATGAAATTTGCTTTGGTCAATAGTGTTTTGCAAAGTGCGACGCGTGCTTTTTCGCCGGGCGATAAGATTCCAACTTTCTTATCTACGTCATTTCCATAAAAGAGGAAATTTCCGAGCCACGAACGTAGTTCCTGCGACGAATAATCGATACTTTTGACATTTTCTAGGATCGTCTTTTCTTCGTCTAGTATTTCTAATTCCTGAGCATAATATGCTATGTCGGCTTTTTGATTGAAAGTGATCGATCCCGTTTTCGGAGTAAGTCTATTCATCAGCAATTTGAGAAGCGTAGACTTACCTATACCATTCTCGCCGACGATCAAGAATTTTTCGTTTTTGGTCAGTGTAAACGAAAGATCGCGATAAAGCTCTTTTTTTTCAGGGTAAGCGAAAGTCAGTCCAGTCACTTCCAATGGAACTTTTCCTATTTCGCGATTGGGAGTGGTTTTCATATTGACTCTCTTGTAAGTTTTATCTCTCGTTTCTAACTCGGCAAGTTTGCTTTCGAGCATCTTTTTGCGAGATGCTCCTAGACGTTTCAATTTGTGGTTGGTCGCGGAAGCCTGTTCGGTACGTTTGATGAATGCTTCGAGTTTGGCAATTTCTCTTTCTTGGTTGACAATTCTGTTTTCTTTGTCGGACATTTCTCTCGCATACTGTCTTTTGAAATCGGTATAATTGCCATCGTAGACAGTCATTTTGTGTGTCACTTTATCTATGAATAATATTTTATCGACGACGGCATTTAAAAAGTCTATGTCGTGACTTATGATGAGTTCACCGCCTGAATAATTTTTTAGGTAATTCGTTATGAATTCTTTCGTGGTAGAATCCAAGTGATTTGTCGGCTCATCTAGAAGAATCAGTGAAGAAGCCGAGAAGAGAAGATGCGCAAAGGCAATTTTAGATTTTTGTCCACCCGAAAGAGTAGATACTTTCATATCCAAAAGATCGACATCGATCTTCATTTCTTCGATCAGTTCTAGCAATTCTTGCTCGGCATCGTATTCTCCCAAGATATCCAAACGGTCTTGAAGTCGGGCAGCTTTTTTTAACAATCTTTTTTCGTCCTGAGGAGAACACTCCGTCAATTGCATGTACGTATTTGTAAGTTGTTCTTTCAAGTTGTCGATACCACGGGAAGAGTAGAGATAATCCCATACGGTCATTTCTAGTCCGGCAAAATCTATCTCTTGGGGCAGGTATCCGATGTTCTCGTCATCTTTGATGATCGTGCCAGATTCGAGTTGTAGTTGTCCGAGAATCACTTTAAAGAGAGTCGTCTTTCCGGCTCCATTTACTCCTACAATTCCGACTTTCGAATGTGCCGGGATGTTGAAACAAGCATCGTCGTATATAATTTGAGTTCCATATGACAATTTTAAATTTATACCTCGCATGACTTGTAAACCTTCTTTCTCGTGTATTATATCATAAAATCGAAAACATTTTGAATATGAACGTTTTATTCAAGAAGGTTTGCAGTGTAAAATACTAGTAAAAGTGATCGAATCTATATAGAAAAAATTTTCATTTTAAGTATAATTATATTGATATGGAAAGGGAGAAAATAGAGAAACAGATAATCAATTTGAAACGCAATATTAAGTATTATACGAAAGTTTATGGTCCGGATTTGAAAAAAGTATCTATGATGCAGAAGAAACTCATGGAACTTAGGAGAATGTTGGGAGGGGAAAAATAGACTTGTATTAATTCTTCTAGTGTGATAAAATTTTTATAGGTTACTTATTTGACCAAAGCTTTTCATTATGCAAGGATGGCGGAATTGGTAGACGCGCTACTTTGAGGGGGTAGTGGGCATATGCTCGTGTGGGTTCAAGTCCCATTTCTTGCACCATTATGTATTTGTCAAGGTAACTTGCATAAAATAAAAAAGGGAATACTTAACCTTTCCATGTTGAGTGTTCGCCAAAGATTTGGTTAGCACTTAATCTACGAAAGTAAATTGAGTGCTTTTTTCTTATGATAGTTTACTATATTACAAAAGTAAAAAGTAAGGCTATGAGTAAGAAGATAATTAGAATAAGAGAAAGAATCAAAAAATCTTTCTTATGCATATCATCAGCCTCCTTTCACATGAAAGTTGGCAAGCACTCAACGATTAAATATTCCTAATATGATTATATCAGGTTATTTATTTTAAACAATGTCATCGTGTATCTTTGAAAGCAAAGATAGAAATGGTCAAAAAAAAACCAACCTTAAAAATAGAATTAATTTAGGAGATGTATCGTATGAATGATAATATTAACTTCATATTTAAAAGCCTTAATAAGAAAAAAGTGGCACTTCACTTGCTTTTAGAGTCCTTTTTGGATTTTATTTATTATTTTGTGCCTTTTGCTTTCACCTTGTATTTAACTTTACCTTTTACTTTTGAAAAAGCAATTATTGTCATAACTATTTTTATAGTTTCTAAAACTTTACGTGTGGGAGGAAATTATTTATTAAGAAAATATAGTGATAATTACTTGTACGAGTATTCAAATGTTCAATACCAAGAATATTATAAAAAATTAAATAAGTTGCCTGTCGAAGTCATTTCAAAATATCAAACGGGGTATTTCGAAAATATTATCGAAAAGATCAGTGAATTAGTAAAAAGAATATTGCAAGCCGAATACGTGAGCATAATAATAACTTTCATTTTCCTGTTTTATACAATTTATAATCAATCGGTAATATTGTTCATCGTTTCTTTCATTACTAGCATCATTTGTATATTTTTAAGTATCAGAATATTAAAGAAGGCAAATGCTCAAGTAGAAAAATTGTACGACCAAGAATTCGAATATTCTTCTATTTACAACGATTTTATAAGCAATATTCGCACTGTAAAATTATTGAATGATGATTATTTTGTTAATAAAATTACTAAAGAGGGGAAAAATGTAATAATGAGCACAAGAGGTATGTAAAGTACTATTCTTTTGAAGAGGCATTACGAAACATATTGATAGTTGTACCATTTGCTTTGGGATTGATAAAAGCAGCTATCGACTTATCACAAGGAATTGATACACTCGGTATAATTACTTTTTATATTTCTTTGCAAGTAGAAATGGGCTTTGTATTTGAAGAACTATCCGAAACTATAATAAACTGTTATGAACTAAAAGCAATAAAAAAGAAATTGATATCGATATTTAAAAAGTTGGATGATAGGAAATTAATCGAAAAGTTTAGCAAACTTACACTATCTAATATTGTAATTCAGTATCCCAAGACAAATTTAGAAATAAAAATAGATAATCTAATAATCAATGAAAATGATAAAGTGTCTATTACAGGGCAATCGGGTCAAGGCAAAACATCTATAACAAATTTAATTTTAGGAAATATCGAGCTATATAAAGGGCAAGTTTTGATCGATGATAAAAGCTTGAAGGATTTTAAATTGGATATCGGAACTGTAAGCCAGGAAGTCGAATTGTTCAATATGTCCATAAAGGACAATTTGTGCTTGGATAAAAAAATATCCGACGAAGAGATCATAAAATATATAAAAGAATTGGAATTGGATGAAATACTATTATTTAAAAATGGGATTCATACTGTCGTCGGCGAAAAGGGTTTGAAGATCTCGACAGGTCAGAAAAGAAGGATCAACATTTTGAGAAGTTATTTGATGAATAAGGCTATTTATATTTTAGATGAACCTACGTCCAATTTGGACAAGCACACTGAGGAAGTAGTTGTAAATTTCATCTTAAAGTATTTTAAAAACAAAACATTGATAATCGTCACACACAATGAAAAAATAAAAGAAATATGCAATAAGTTTTATAAGTTGGAAGATCACAAATTAGTTGAAACTAGTAAATCTTAAAAATATGTGCTAATATAATTCCCGAAATGAGGAAACAAAATGACAAAAAATGATACGAATAATTATAGAAGACCTGCCGCAATAAATGGAATTCTAAGTGGACTTTTAACTTTGGCTATATTTACTAGTGCTTGTGCTGCTCCTAGTGAGGAAGTTACTGTCACAGTAAAAGAGAAAAATGCTGATGAAGATGTAAAACCGACGGTTGAAATAGAAGAAGAATTGACATGGGCTCAGTTTGATGAGAGTACACTCATGTATAAAGTCGATTTGGATAAATTTTTAAAAGATAAATTAAAAGTATCCGATGTGGCATTTAAAAATGTAGATGTCCTCGCACTCATAGAAAGAATTCGAAATGAATTGGGCAATGAGTTTTATACAAAAGACGTGCGTAGCAATGAATTAAGTAATTTGGACGGTAAAAAAGTTACTATCAGTGTAAAAACCGGAAGGATGTTAGAGGTTAAATTTTACGTAAATGAAAACCCTTTTATTTATGAATTAAATGTAAATAGAAAAGGTCAAACAGAGCATATCTCTAGATCAGTAATAGGCGATTACTCTTCAAAATATTTCATTATATATAGAGATAACAATACTGAGTTTTGTAGAACTATTTATATAAGAGAAACTGGCTATGGATATTTATCCATGAGTCTTCGCGAAGCCTATAACTGCTTCGATTCATACAGTATTTCTTTCGATACCGATATGGCCGAAGCAACCATCAAATTCAGTAAAGAGGATTATGATAAATTACACGAAATAATGTTGTCGTATAGTGAAAGCGACAATCTCTTGGAATTTTTAAGTGACAATGCCGACTTGTTAAATAAGTATTTAGGTTTAATCGAAGGACAAAACGCCGATTATTATGAGTATTTATGTAATTTAATAAATAAATATTTAGAAAAAGCGAAGGTCTTACGCTATGAATAGTGTTTAAATAGCTATCTTTGGAGTCGATTTGTGAAAATGTCATTACTCGAATTTTTGAAAAATGAGAACCGTATTGATCGATATGGTTTTTTAAATGCTTGTCGTGAAAACTAAACTATAATTTTTAAATAGTGAATAAATTTCTTTTATTTAGTCGAATATATAATTGGTGATTTATTTTGATTACGGATTATGAAATTAAAAAACGCAGTGGGGAAGAAGTACTGTATATTTACCTTGATTTCGATACCGAATTTTTTAAATTAGGAACGAACGGAAAAAAGAAGAAATTAGATGAAATAGTAAGCGAGTTTATGAAAAAGCACGACATTTCTTTCGACGGCAAAAAGGTGGCGATCATCTCAGGTGGATTGTTAGTCGCGACTTTGATGCTCAAAGCACCGAACATGCAGTACGAAAGTCATGGGAATTTTTCTTCGGTTCCAAATGTCGTAGAGGTAGAAAAGACTCCCGTAGATATGGATATCGAACTAGAAGATGATATTCAATTGGACGTAAAGGTAGAAGAAGAGACAAAGAAGCCCGTACAGGAAGTGGAGACTGCACCTTCTAAAGATCCTATAAAAGTCGAAGCAAATACTAGTACGAAACCTCCTGTATCGACAAATAAACCTGGGACTTCGACTCCTAATAAAGTAGAAAGCAAACCTGAGAGTAAACCGCAAGCACCCGTCGTCGATAACAACATATATATCAATGTCAAAAGATCGAATGGAAGTATAGTCAAGATCGAACTAGAAGAGTACGTAGTAGGTGTCGTCGGGGCGGAGATGCCCGCGTCGTTCAACAAAGAAGCCCTGAAAACTCAGGCAGTGATCGCTAGAACTTACGCCTTGAGAGCGAACGAACGTGGACAAATTTTAACCGATAATTCGAGTACCCAAAATTACAAGAGTGACGATCAATTGAGAGCTATGTGGGGTTCATCATATCAGACTTATTATCACAAAATAAAAAGTGCTGTACAGGAAACAAAAGGCGTCTATTTGACATACAACAATGTGATAATAGATGCTGTTTATCATTCTACTAGCAATGGTCGGACGGAGGCTTCCGAATACGTTTGGGGCAACGCATTTCCTTATTTGGTGTCGGTCGAAAGTCCATACGATACTTCGAACAGCTCCTTTTCTAAAGAAGTACATATCAGTTATGCGGATATATCTAGAAAATTGGGAGTCACAGTCGATGCAACGAGTGAAGTACAAATTTTGTCCAAGACGAGTGGCGATAGAATAGAAAAAATCTCCTTTGGAGGTGTGGAGTTTTCGGGTGTTACAGTTCGAAACAAATTGGGATTGAGAAGTGCCGACTTCGATATTTCAAAAACCGAGACAGGTATATCTTTCACGACGCGAGGTTTCGGTCATGGAGTAGGCCTCAGTCAATATGGGGCGAACGGCATGGCCAACCACGGATATGATTGGACGAGCATTTTGAAGCATTATTATAAAGGAGTCAATCTTTCTCACTTGTGAGAGAGGCTTATATCGAGACTTTTGGCGATGAGCGAAGATATTTCCATCACGAAGGTATCTATGGACGAAGGTGACATCAAATAGGGGATGGTGCCTTCTTTTTCTTTTGGTAAAACTATTTCTAATGCTGTGGCCAATCCTATGGTGAGAATAGGTTTTTTCAACGTATTTTCATTTATTTCACAGTTTAGGCCTTTGAGTCCACTTCCTGGAGTGAGTCCTTCATCGGTCAAGACGATCGTGTGGGCGAGATCTTCGACATGGTCAGTGACAAGCGAATCGATGAGAATGACGAGGTCTGGATCTATTTCTTCCGCGACCGATTCGATGATGCGTCGAGTTTCGATGCCCGTCTCGCCTAAAACCCCTGGTTCCAAAGCGGAGATTTTGTTTCCTTTTATGTGAATGTCGAAGTCGGCCAAATGAGCATTCACGTGTATTTTTTTCACGACTTTTGGTCCAAAAGAGTCGGCTGTATGTGAATCGTTTCCTATTCCAATTATCAATACATGGAAGGGTGAAGGTAAATTTTTTAGTCGATAAAACTCGGTGAATTCTTGTGTGAGTGTTTTTATAAATTCTTTTTGGCTAAAATGCTTAGAGAAGGTTATTATTTCATAAAAGTGATCGACATCCATTTTTTCGACGGCGATTTCTTCTTTTGAAGAAAGAGATGCTCGATGAGTGAAGTCTGTTCTTTCAAAATTTATATTCATAGTAATCACACATTTATTATGGGTTTTTATGTCAGTATTATAATTTATCCATCAAAAAAGTACGTATATTCAAC
The DNA here is from genome assembly GCA_948433885.1 of uncultured bacterium. GTDB lineage: Bacteria > Bacillota_I > Bacilli_A > RF39 > UBA660 > RUG11867. The sequence goes on from CAOJEC010000027.1 coordinate 14,543, forward strand.
GAACTTTTATATAAATAGTAGGATGATCGCTCCTAAGATTACCAAGTAAATGGAGAATTTGGCTAATTTGCCTTTTTTAACTATGCCGAAGAACCAAAGTGATGCGAAGTATGTCATGATCATCGTAGTTATGAATCCCATTCCATAAGGTAGAGCGAGAGCTGGATCAATATTGACGAGATCTTTGATGCTCAAGATGAGCGAACCTACTGAAACTGGCAAGTAGAGCATGAATGCATAGCGCAAGGCTGAGTCTCTATCGAGTTTACGAAGAAGACATCCCGTCAGCACGGCACCACTTCTACTGATACCTGGGACTAAAGCGAATAGTTGAAACAAACCTATTAGAAGGGCATCTACTACAGTCAAATCTTTGTCTTTTTTCGAACCGTCGAATTTTCTTACTAAAAACAACAACAGGGCCGTGATGAGAAAAGCAAATCCTAGTATTTTGACATTGCCGAGCCAATTTTCGATGATGTCTTTTAAGAAAATTCCTCCGATGGCTGCTGGGATGCTTCCCAAAACTATCAACCAACAGTACTTATAATCGGCCTTGATAGGAGGTTCTAAACGAGATTCTTTTTTGAAAATATATTTGAAAAACGACGAGACCAAACGGAATATATCTTTTCTAAAAAGAAAAAATATGGCCAGAAAAGATGCAAAGTTTAAAACTATTTCGAAAGTGAGGTCGTCGAAGGTATTCGTATTGAATAAGTATCTCAAGACGACCAAATGTCCACTCGAACTTATCGGCAGAGGTTCAGTTAGTCCTTGGACCAAACCGAATATGATGTATTTAATCGTTTCTATCATAATATCACCTAATTCATTATATAATAAATTGTTCCATTATAGAAATAAAAATTATGAGGAGTTGATATTATTTTACGTATCATCACATATTTTTTGGGCATACTTTTAATGAGTATATCTTTGACTTTTTTGGTGATGTATTCCAATCTCTTTGCTTTAGGATATAACTTTTTTGAATATTTGTGTTTTATTTCTACAAAGTTGGAATGTCTAGTAGGGCTTTTGGGTATACTTTTAGTGTGCTGTTCTTTTAGGAAAGGAAATAATCTATGAAAAACAGTTTCAATTTGGAAGTCAATTTCAGTAGAAGTCCACGTCAAACTTACGAATGGACAAAAACTTGTACTACGATACACGTCAAGGCGACGAGAGTATCGACGAGAGTTTTGCACGACGTATTGATGTACGATGGTAAAATCGTAGGTGAGAGTGGAACTTTGCTTTTAAGCGACACGGTAAATGTCGCGGCAATAAGACTAGATAAAGAAGGTAACATAATCGCCCGCAGTTTTCTCAGGTTCGATGACGAATTAGATGTGGCAGAATTTTCGGCCAATCTAAAAGAAACATCATTGGAAGTTGTGCTTGCTGGTGAGAAGATACACTACGATCGAGAACTTTCTATCGAGACGGAGATGAAAAAATACTTGATCGAACGAATAGAGAATTGTCCCGATGAAGATTTATCCAAGTACTTATACTATCTTTATTTCGACGAGGTGAGCAATTATTCTCGAGAGAAGTTGTTGTCTTCGATCGAGAAAAGTTCTATCGATAGAAATATGAAACTGTACAATTTTTTGATTGAGACTTAAAAGCACTAGATTTAAGCCTCTTTTTTTTGTATAATTTAGATGGTGAAGTTTATGCAAGAAGTAACCATAAAACGAGAGGAAAATATCGTACTAAAAGAAGACGTGAGTTTGTTTTTGAATCCAAAGTTCGTCTTCTTACCCATAGAATCCGGCTACAAAGTCAAAGTCGGCGATCACGATTACGTGTACAAGAACGACATATTGGCTCAAAATGCCGATGGAAAAGCCGTGTATGCTCCGACGAGTGGCAAAGTTTTAGGAATTAAAAAAATGAACTATTTTAAAAGGGGTACTCGCAATAGTTTAGTAATAGAGAACGATTTTAAAGAAAATGTTCGAGTTAAAAAAAGTGCCAAAAAACATATAAATGCTCATACTAAAGAAGAGTTTGTGAAGATACTGCAAAAATCTTCTTACGAGTATAGAGATTTAGATTTGATCGAATGGTGCAAGAAAGGTACCGAAAATATAATTGTCAATTCAGTCGATTTGGATCCAAATTTTTGTAACAAGCATTGCACTTGGCGCGAAAACGAAGAGAACATTTTGGAAACGTGCGATTTTTTGAGCGAGATCATGGGGGCGAAGAAAATACACTTCGTGCTTCTCAATACCGATAGTGAGACGATAGAAAAACTCACCAATTTGATTGGAACTTATCCCAACATCGAATTGAAATTGGTATCGAATGCTTATCCGAATGGAATGGGTGCACTGCAAAGAAAACTTTTGAAATTAGAAGACGCGTTGGTTTTAGAATTGGAATGTGTGTTGGACGTTTTTCAAATTTTGAAAAGGGAGTTGCCGATCACCTCTAGATTGATCACTGTCACAGGTCCTGCTGTTACACCGAATGCGGTCATAAGAGTCAAATTGGGTACATTACTTTCTGAAGTGTTTGTTCACAATTTCGATTTCACTTCTCCCAAAGTCGATGTTTATGTAAATGGATTTTTATACGGAGAGAAAGTCGACAATCTCAAATACGTGATCGATTCGAATATTGATGGAATTTATATAAAAGAGCGCGAAGAATGTGAAGAAGAGTCTTGTTTGAATTGTGGTCAATGTTCTAGAGTGTGTCCAGAGGGCTTAAATCCAAAATATGTCTTCGATCACGAGGGAAAAGTGGATGCGACATACTACGACAAGTGTTTACAGTGCGGTTTATGTAATTATGTTTGTCCTGCAAATAGAAATTTGAAACAGCGAATGAAGGGAAGGGATGAATCATGAAAAGAAGAAGCTTAAATACGCGGTTATATCTCATGTACTTGATCGCATTGTTACCACTTTTGATGTTCGGCTGTTATAAAAACGGTGTGGAAGTGTACATGAAAGGTTTTGTTGGTCTTTATGGATTGGCTAAGCCACTTCTATTGTTGTCTTGTAGTGTCTTAGGGGCCATGATAGGGGGCATTCTAAGAGAATGGAAGAATGTCAAAAAATTCAATTTTTCTTTATTAGATAAAATAAAAGGCGACGTGGTAGAAGCAGTTTTGGTCGTCGCCATTTTGCCGATAGATAGTAATCCCTTGACCATCCTAGGTATTACTATGGCTTTCGGGTTATTTTTAGGTAAAGTCAAAATTAACAAAGTCGCTCTATTATACATAGTAATAGAAGGACTCAACGTGCTTTGGGGATTGAACAATTTTAAAAATGCTTACGAAATTAACACTGTACTGAATTACAATGGGCTCGATTTGTTTTTTGGAAGTGGTACAGGAGGAATATTTTCGACTAATGTCTTTTTGATATTGTTGGGGTACTTGTTTCTTTCTTACAACAAGTTGTATAAAAAGGAAATGGTCTTGGCGAGCGTGGCGACGTTCTTGCTCTTGGGATCTATCCCGAAAATGATCGGTGGCCAATATACGGAAATTTTGCCTTATATATTCGGTTACAATGTTTTGTTCGTATTGGTGTTCGTAGCCCCCAATTTGTACAGCTCTAGTTATACTTTGAAAGGTCAGATCGTGTCAGGTATTTTGATAGGAATACTGTGTTTTGCAATATCTTTTATGACATCGTATACGGCGGCAGTGTTAGCAGTTCTGATCGCGAGTGGTCTCAAGGGAATATTGGATAGAATGTTCGTCATAAAATAGAAAAGAGGAATTTTTATGAAAAGAAAATTGATAAACGTTTTTATCACTTTAGTAGTCGGTCTAATTTATTTTTATTTCGCTATACCGGCAATCAATTTAACTAATCCATCATTTTATGTTTTTGTAGCTTTTTTGTTATTAGTGTACGGGGCTTTGAATGCGGGCTCGAGTGCTGTAGAAATACTGCATAAGGGTAGTGTAAACGGGAGGTACGGGTTCAACACGGTTATGCTGATTCCATGTATGTTTTTATTAATTGTAATCGCGAATCTTTTCGTGACTCCACTTTTCGATTCGAAGGGATACGCCAGTAGAATAGCGATCGATGAGACGGGCAGTTTTTCTGATGACATAGCACCTGTAGATTTTAAAAGAGTTCCTCTTCTAGATAAAGATTCTAGTCAAAAATTGGGAGATCGGACGATGGGTGAGATGAGCGATTTAGTCAGTCAATATTATGTGAGCGATCTTTATACGCAGATCAATTATAACGAGGATATCGTGCGCGTCACGCCTTTGGAATATGCCGACATCATCAAGTTCATATCGAACCACAAAGATGGTGTGAAGGGATATATCATGGTCAACTCGGTAACGGGTGAGTCCAATGTCGTAAGATTGGATGAAGGTATGAAGTATGTACCGAGTGCTGTATTCAACAAAGATATGATGAGACATCTCAGATTCAAGTATCCGACAGTTATATTTGGAACATATACTTTCGAGATCGACGATGAAGGAAAACCTTTCTTCATCATTCCAAAAGTAAAATATTCTATGGTCGGATTGAAAAAAGATATTTCAGGAGTAATCGTCTTAGATCCTGTCAGTGGAAAGACGGAAGACTATGAGATCGGTGAAATCCCAAATTGGATCGATCACGTTTATGAAGCCGATTTGATCATCGAGCAAACTGACGATTGGGGAACGTACAAGGGCGGTTTTTGGAATTCGGTATTTGCTCAAAAGAACGTAGTCAACACGACCGATGGTTACAATTATTTGGCTATGGATGGCGATATATATCTTTATACGGGGATAACTTCTATTCAAAATGATGAATCCAATTTAGGTTTCATATTGGCAAATATGCGTACAAAGGAAACGACATTTTATTCGGTACCAGGAGCAGAAGAATACAGTGCAATGGCTAGTGCCGAAGGGCAAGTTCAAGAAATGAGTTATTCATCGACTTTCCCACTTCTCATAAATTTGAACAATAGACCTACTTATTTGGTAAGTTTGAAAGATGCGGCAGGGTTGGTCAAAAAATATGCTTTCATCGATGTTCAAGATTATCAAAAAGTTACTGTGAGCGATGTATCTTTGGGAATCGACAAGGCTGCTAGTTCATATTTGAATTCGTATAAATTGGAGGATGGCGGCGAAAGCAAAACGGAAACGATAAAAATTGCGAGTATCACGTCGGCTATTATGGATGGAAATACGAATTACTTTATAGTGGATGATCAAAAAAATAGATACATGGTCAATATCGCTGTATCGAGTAGTACGTTACCTTTCTTGAAGGTAGGAGACACTTTGGATGTCAAGTATGTCGAAGGTACCATTAGAACTATAAAAGAAATAAATTCAAAGTAGTCATTATATGAAAAAAAATCATCGTTTTCGAGTGATGATTTTTTATTTACAATCTTTCGTATATAGTTAGTCTTGTAAGGAAAGGGGCTCGTCCGATATAATTTGGGTAGACAAAATTTTAAATATTGTTCTTTCTCCATACGCGTGTTCGTTTTTTCGTCCAAAATGAAAAAATAAATGAGAAAAATTTAAACTCGTCGGTAAAA
>CAOJEC010000028.1 GCA_948433885.1 uncultured bacterium
ATTTTTCCGCTTATGTTTATGAAAATTTAGGACATTTTCAAAAACTATTGACACTTTTTCTACTCTGCCGTTTACAATGAGTCCGTCAATCGATTCGATTTTGACGGGATATTTATCCCCTTCTTTAAGTGAACTATCTACATTTACAAGTATGTAGTTCGATGTATGTCCCTTCGAGATGCCGTCACTTGTTTGTTCGATGATGACATCGAGAGTTTCATTTACAAACTTTTCGTAATATTTTTTTTCTAGTTCGCAGGATAAGTCGAGAATGCGATGAACTCTTTCTTTCTTTTTAGTTTCAGCGACAAAGTGTTCACTCATTTGTTCTGCTGCTGTACCGTTTCTCAAAGAAAATGGAAAAGTGTGTATTTTAGTAAATTGTATTTCTTGCAAGAATTCGTAAGTTTTTTCGAATTCTTCGTCGGTCTCATAAGGAAATCCTACGATGAGATCGGTGGTTATGCTTATGTTCGGTCTAATATTACGAATCTTTTTTATAGTGTCTCGGTAGTAATCTTTATCGTATTTTCGATTCATCTTGTTCAAAATGAGATCCGACCCCGATTGCAGCGGAATATGTAGATGATCGCATATCTTTTCATTTTCGGATAATTCTTTCATGAATTTATCGTTCAATTCAGTAATTTCGATACTAGATATACGAATTCTTTCTAGTTTAGGGAAAATACTTATTCTTCGTATCAAATCTACTAGATCATAATCGGATCCTCTTCCATATGACCCCGTATGAATTCCCGTGAGCACTATTTCGCGATGGCCCATCTCTACTAAGCATTCGATTTCTTTTTCGGCAATGTCTATATCTTTATTTCGTATGTTGCCTCTCAAATACGGGATGATGCAGTAAGCACAAAAATTGTCACATCCATCTTGAATTTTGACGAATGCTCGCGTCTTATCCGATTCACTTTTGAGCATCATATCTTCGAAGGTTGTCGACGATAAATCGTAAAAAGTACTCGATGTCTTTTTATCTTTTAAAAATTTTTCTACTAGATCGACGATTTTCGATTTGTCTTTGTTTCCGAGTAAAATATCCACGTCCAAATCGAGCAGTTTTTCACGATGATTTTGGGCACTGCATCCACATACTACTAGGACGGCCGATGGACAAGTTCTTCGAGCCGATCTTATCATGTGTCTACTCTTTGCGTCACTTTGGTTGGTCACCGAACAAGTGTTGATGACGACTATGTCGGCGTCGTTTCCTAGTTTGGTTTCGACGTATCCTCTTTCGTCAAATTTTTCTTTTATGAACTCGGATTCATAACTGTTGACCTTGCAGCCGAGTGTCAATATACAATACTTCATAATCTTTCTCCTATGAAAAAAGTTAGATTTATCTAACTAAATTCTTTTGTAATACTTTCAATGCTGACAAGAAGGCTTCTTCGGATTCGTAGCTCATCATGACAGCTTTCGGTAAATCCACTAACTCTTGTGTCTTACTCTCTTTGTTGTCGACTTTTTGTATCAACACGTCGTCGAAGCCACTTTCATAATTGTCATCATAATAGATGTTGTTATTGGCACGACTCAACAATTCTTGATAACTGATGATAGCCGTATTCTCTTGTTCCTTTTCGTAATCCGAAAGATCTATTGGTTGTGGATGATAATTCATCTCTAGTTCATCTACTATCTTCGACAATGGTTTGTCTTCGTGTTTTGATTCGTACTTTAAAAATTTGTTTTCCGCGATAGCCGTTTCTATATCTTCTTGGTCATCTTCTACTTTTATTAAATAATATACATAGACGAGAAAAATGATCAAAAATAACGTCACTACAAAGAAGAAAATGTCACTCCAACTGAACGATTTAAAAAGTCCTCCAATTATCAATACTATATTTTCCATAATACATCATCCTTTTTTGGCATGTTTTGCCCTATGTAAATGTATTATATCATATATACAACAACTTTGCAAAAGGATTACATCATTATTGACAGTGTAACTTCGTAAATATTAGACGTCGGGCATTCGATCGTTTCATTTTCTTTGAATATCGTGAAGCCATAGTACTTGTTTATGAGGTCATCTATAGGAACTTTAAAATAATGTGCGAGCTCTATGAGACTACTCACATGCATATCGTGTCCTTTGAACATATAATTCAAAGTCGTATAAGGTAACTTTGTTTCCAAGGCCAATTCATGTATGCTCCTTATTCCTTTAATTTTCATAAGTTCGTGAATTACTTTTGCATTTAACATAATGATCAACTCCTTCAGTGTATTTTAAAAGGCTATGGTCAGCCTCAAATAAATGTTTTTACTATTTTTTGTTGAAAAATTCTCCGTTAAGTTTGTTTTGGAATTTATTGAATGCATCCGTATGGGTACGATCACATTGTGTCTTGCCAAAATTGCATGTATATGGATTATCTATATCTAGCAATGCCAAATATTGATTAGCGTATTCGGTATTCATACATTTTGCACGTCTTAATATTTTTTTCATAATAGTATCACCATTTATATAGTGGTCTAAACTATCGTTTTTAATACGATTAATTTAAAGTAAGGTCACGATCTTGTCGATCGACAACTTGGTATATTTTTGGACTACTTCAGGTGCCATTCCATCTTTCAACATAGATTTGGCAGTTTCTATTTTTTCGACCTCCCGGCCTATTGCTTCACCTTCTCTTCTCGCTTCGACTTCTCCGTAATATTTCTTCATCGTTTCAGGATTGTATTTTAGTCCCTTTAATCTTTCTATGAATCTCATCATGTTTTCATCTCCTCCTGTTATTTTTATTATTTCTTTCTCACTTGGTGTAAACATTCCTAATATCAATCTCTCATCTTCATTTAGTTTATCTAGACCTTCTTTCTTGTATTTGTTCACCAAATGTGGTAAGTATACGTCTACGAATATGATGTTCGTCCTCACCCTACTTTTCTCATCTAAAGTCACAGACACATTGATCGGCTCATCTATGCCATCCAAGGTGAAGTTGTTGATGTTCAATTGGAACACCGAACTGTACTTGATTTCATTCTTCTTCATTCCTTCTTTCGCAAATATAGAATACAACCTGTGTGCATAATCGACATTTCTCTTCAAATCGTTCGAATTGTTCATCTCTATCGAGAAGAATGCTCCATCGTATAAACCTAAGAAGTCTACTATAACAGTCTTTCCATCAAACCATATTTTCTTCATTTCATTCCTATACAAGACTATACCATCGCACAGTTCTTCCAAGTCTATGTCTAAAAATGTGGTAATCAGCATACACGCGAATTCTTTTCCTTCTTCACAAGCGAACATGTCTTTAAAAACTTTATCGACTATAGGACTAGGCAATTGATCGTAATCTAACCCGTCACCTTTTTGGGGTTTAATCGCGATGAGGGCACTGTTGAAGTTTCCTACATAATTGTCGTAGTAATTGGCATTTCTTTTGTATCTTTTTTTTAATTCCAAAATCATAAATTGATCTTTTTTTCCTCCTTTCAAATTTATCCCTCTACTATTATTCTACCGACGAGTTTAAATTTTTCTCATTTATTTTTTCATTTTGGACGAAAAAACGAACGTGTGTATAGAAAAAGATCAATAATTAAAATTTTGTCTACCTAAATTATATCGAACAAGGAACCTTTCTTACAAGACTCTCGATATACAAAAGATTGTAAATGCATTAAAACTTAAAAACTTATTCACAAAAAATGATCGGCGAGATGTGCCGATCATTTATTTACACGGTTTGATAAGGATCTGTCATAGTACCTGTACCTCTCAAAGTATTAACGTAGTCTACACTTAAATTTATGACTGGCGTGACTGCACCATTGTAATTCACATTATCACCGTAAAGAGAGCCGTTTTTACTCACGATGAATACATAAGTACTGTCATAATAGAAAGGCGAAAGCGACCAGTAAAAATAAGTAGTTCCTCGATATAAATAATAACTTGTATTATTTGCATTGTACTTTCCTGACCCTGCAGCTACAATTTCATCTGCGGTTATCAGTCCTACTGGATAAGTAAGTGCTCCGTTTCCTTTATTCGTATCATTTACCGTGAAAGCATCGTTCTTTTGTGGACATTTGAATGTCGGTGCACTAGCTACGTTATTCCATACTCTTGTTCTTGCTGCTGCCCCATATACGGTATACTGTGTTCCGTATCCTAATCCTTTATCATCGCTATTTCCTGTAACTTCTTTTCCTGGTGTACTTCTATCGTTACAAAAAAGTGTGTCCGAGACTGCATTTCCATAGCCTGCGTCTTCTATATTCGTTTTATACCACGCATCTACTACTTCCTTGATAGTAGAATCTACTGTATTCGTTTGAGCTTCTTCTTTACTTGTACTCTTTGTGGTTCCTGCTGGGCCGTACATCCAGCCGATGTATTTATTGTCTATACGTTCTGGGTTGTATATTTGCCCTACCTTTATAAATCTATTTGCATTGTTTGTTCCGTTTGCATGTGCTTGTGTTCCATCGTACATGATCCTCAATGATCCATCTCCATTAACTCTTATAATTCTCCAATAGAAGCCTGCAAACTTTACATAATTGTTCTCGACTGCCCCTCGATAGTAATAGCTCGTCCCATAGTCATCTTCCATCTCGAACACACCTTCGTCGGTTGTTGCAGAATTATCAAAGTTCATTTTCTCTCCTTGAGAAGTTATATTTAGATGTTTTAATGTTTCTAAACTATGATCTAGTTCATAGTTTATATCTTCTACTTTGAACCTTGTATTGAATATGGCGTTTAAGTCTGCATCTTGATTGACATCGCTTAAAAAATTTAATGTTATTTCAAGTTCGTAGTAATATGTTTTACCTACTGGTACGGTCAAACTATTTGCTAAAATTTTCTTAGAAGCACTTTCGGATTGTGGCACATCGGTTTTACTCACTACTTCAGTATATGCTCCATCTTCTGTTTCACTGTAGGAAAGCGTATAAGTCAAGCTGCCTTCGATATATGTGTTCGTCATTTGGTCAAAAAACATCTTGACTTTCGCGTCGGCTGTTCCTGTATTTTCGATCGTAAACTTCTTCGTAACCGATTCACCGAAATTAAGTTCAGCATTCAAACCTAAATCGTTATCACTAAACTTCACACTTACAGTGGCTGTATTCAAAGTCGCATCCATCGGAGTAACTTCTCCCATTGCAGTGAAGTATGCATAAGATACACTTCCTACGATCGTCAAAACTGACGCGATTGCGACTAGCATACAAATCATTCTCTTTGTTTTCAAATTCATAACAAAAGCCTCTTCTCTTCTAATATAGACTACCATGAACAAGTAAAAAATCTTGTCATTTTATGACCACTGTGCCACATCTATCTTGGTTACATTATACAAAATATTTGTTGTTTAATCAAGAAGGTGCGATCGCTAAATAATGGTATCAAATCAAAAGAAAAAAGTCTTTGTTAGACTTTCAGTAATACTTTCTATTTTGGTTCTATTCATTCACGCGTTTTGGAATGGATCTGTTGTTGTTCCCATGCCTTTTAAGATTCTCACGTATTCAGCACTTAGGTTTATAACCGGCGCGATTGCATTCTCATAGGAGCTATTGATCCCCGCATTGCCGAGAAGACCGGTAGGAGACATAACGAATGCAGTAGCGTGATATGTATTCATTAAGTAAGGCGAGAGCGACCAATTACTAGTTCTTCCTGCTCGGTATAAATAATATTTATTATTTAATGTTCCTTGACCATACTTTCCTGACCCTGCAGCTACTATTTCATCTACTGTTATTAACCCTACTGGATATGTCAATGCTCCGTTTCCTTTACTTGTGTCATTTACAGTAAACGCATCGTTCTTCTCTGGACATTTGAATGTTGGAGTTGCTCCTGTATAATCACTGGAGCTTACTCTCATTCTCGCGTATGCTCCATAGGCTGTTGTATTTTCGCCATACCCTAGCCCTGTATCATCACTCCATCCTGTTACTTCTTTTCCTGGTGTACTTCTATCATTACAAAAGAGTGTGTCCGATACTGCATTTCCATATCCTGCGTCTTCTATATTTGTCTTGTACCACGCATCGACTACTCCTTTTATATTAGAATCTACTAAATTCGTTTGAGCTTCCCCTTTACTTGTACTAGAGTCAGTTCCTGCTGGTCCATACATCCATCCTACATATTTTGCATCGTTTGCATTTGTATTGTACGCTATACTTGTATTGATATACCTTCCTGCGCCGTTTGTTCCATTCGCATATGCTTGGCTTCCATCGTATATTATTCTTAGACTTCCATCTCCATTGACCCTGATAATTCTCCAGTAGAATCCTGCAAATTTGACATAGTTGTTTTCGACTGCTCCTCGGTAGTAGTAACTCATCCCATAGTCATCTTCCATTTCGAATACACCTTCGTCGGTAGTCGCAGGATCGTCAAAATCGGTTCTTACTCCATTCGATGCTAATCCTAATTTGTCCAAAGTTTTCTCACTTGCTGTTTTATTGGCATCTTCGATTTCTTTGACGACACTTACTACACGTACTTGTCCTTCCCAGTTTTTACCACTGACATTTTCGTAAGTAGTTTCACTGTCGATCCAAAGTTTTATGCTCATAGTAGCGGATTCATCTTTTTGTAAACTACCAGATTTTAAAATGTGTGATGCACCATATCCAGTGCTTGCCGGATAACCACTATTGACTTTGAAAGAAGTCAACACTTTAGGAGCTCTTTCGTCTACCGCAACTTTGATGTGCGATGAATCGAACGAACCTGTCTTGGAATCCATTATCAAATGATAAGCAGCTACCGTATCACATGTGTTGGTGATCGTCAGAGTATAAGGATCGTTTTTTAATCCTTTTTCGTCTTCAACAGGATACGCATTAGTCAGACTTATCGATTGAGTGTTTTCTTCTAATGTCACATTGAAACAACCGGACGTAAGGGTGTTCTTACCAGTTTGAGTCTTGTTGGGATTAAAAAATCCGTATGTCACTGTACCAGTTATGATAATGGTCAGTGCAATTACAGCAAAAATTTTAATTTTAAAAGAGTCAAACTTTTTCTTTTCTTGGTTCATATTAATCATATCCTTATTCTATCTAAATTTTATCATCATTTAACAATTAGTTCAAGTATTAGACATGAATTGGACATAAAAAAACACACTTTTGAAATGTGTCCCTGTTTATTTTGAATAAAACTCTCTTATCTTCGTTTGTATGTTTTCATCGAATGTGCGAGATCTTATCTCCTCTATTTCGAATTTGTAAGGAGGATAGTCTCTTTCTTTCGCATCTTCCGATTTGCTAACGTAAGGTGTTTCCAATATTTTTGGAATGTTTTCTAAACGAGGATTGTATATGACATTCATAAGATTGTCAAATCCTATGGTACCAAATCCCAAAAGTTCGTGTCTATCTTTGTGCGATCCAAGTGCATTTTTGGAGTCATTTATATGTACTACTTTTATTTTATCGATTCCAATTTTTTTATCGAATTCATTCAAATACTCGTCGAATTTTTCGATTGAAACTCCACTGTCGTTTAAATGACATGTGTCGAGACAAACTCCTATTAGTTCTTTTTTGTTTATACCATCGATGAGTGTGCTCATCTCATCCAAATCGATGCCCAATTCGGTTCCTTTGCCGGCCATGGTCTCGAGACAGACAGTAACCGAATCAGTAGTGTCCAAAGCAAGATTCAAGGCATATATGATGTTTTTTAATGCATCTACTCGATCTAGTCCGACAGCACTGCCGGGATGCAAAACGATGTTTTTGATTCCCAAAAGAGCGCATCTTTCGAGTTCCTTTATCAAAAAATCGATACTGAAACGATATTTGTCCAATTCTTTATTGTTTGCTAAATTTATTATGTATGGTGCATGGCATACGACATGTTCCAAAGCAATTTTATTTTCTTGCATGAGATTGTAAGCCTCGATCGTCTTATAATCATCTATAGAAGAGCGTACAGTATTTTGAGGGGCTCCCGTATAAAACATGAAGGCGTTAGAACCATAAGATATGGCTTCCTTTACACTTCCCAATAACTGATCTTTGCTAAAACTGACATGCGAACCGATTATCAACATATTATACACCTCTAGGAGAAATTATACTTGGTAAAATAAAAAAAGTAAAGATTTCTCTTTACTATCAATAACATGCTTGTATAGCTGTTATCACTTTATTAATATCTTCTGCCGATTTTGAAATAATTCCTGGATTATTTTGAACATCGTTCGATGAAATACCAGTATAAGCATAAGTGGTATCAGTCAAATGAACCAAATATTCAGTTTTATTCTTATTATCGTCACCGATTAAAGTCGACGGACGAACTTCGACAAACCCTTGAAATGAACCTTGAGCAGATATGCCCAAGTCATCGATGGTATAACAATAAGGAGGCGTATCTAATCCACTACCTTTATATGTTTTTGTAGATCCCAAACCCAAAAGTTGTTGTGATTCAAACTGAGTTACTGCTGCTTCTACAAGTTTTTGACCATACATTTGGAAGGTTTTTTGTTTAGCGTTATTTGCTGCTGTCAAGATAGCTGGAACAGCCAAAATCATGACCAATGCTAGGACGACGATTACAGCCAACAATTCGATCAACGTAAATCCTTTTTTATTTTGTTTCATATGCAATCTTTCTCCTCTACTCTCTACTAAAGATTATAATTCACTAATTGTCAAATGTCAACTAAAGTTTTCGCGTTTATAAACGGGAAATGTAAATTATTTTTCTTTGGAATGTGATAAATCTTTGTAGTATTCGTATCGCTTTTTTGCGTGTTCACAATTCGATGTGAGTAATTTCTGTGCGAGATCTGGATTTTTGATTTTCAAAGCATTATAACGAACTTCTCCATCTAGAAAATCGCCATATTTTTCGAAATTCGGTTCTTTTGAATCCATGATGAGTGTTCCATCTATATACCTCATGAGCAAGGTATAGCCGCAGTCGACAGCCAATTTCGATTCGGCAATGCTACATCCCATTCCCTTCTTTATTCCGTGTTCGACACATGGAGAATATGCGATGATGATCGAAGGGCCTTTGTGCGATTCAGCTTCTTTGAAGGCTTTAATAGCTTGAAACATATTTGCTCCCATAGAAATCGAAGCTACGTAGACATTTGGATAAGTTGTGGCAATTCGGAAGAGATCTTTCTTCGCAGTCTTCTTTCCTGTATCGGCAAATTCGGCTATTTGTCCCAAATTGCTCGATTTGGAAGACTGACCACCGGTGTTAGAATATACTTCCGTATCCAATACCAAAATGTTGACGTCTTCATTCGTCGATAAGACATGATCTAGTCCACCGAATCCGATGTCATAAGCCCAACCATCTCCACCTATCGTCCAAATAGATGGTGCTTCGAGATAATCTTTCAAATCGGCGATTTCTTTCGGCAAGTTTTCACCTTCGAGTTCTCTTTTGACTTTGCGTGTTATGTCGTAATCATCCATATTTTCGAGCCACATATTGAAAAGTTCGCGAACGGGTTCATCGACTGATTCCATACTAGATTCCATCACGTTTTTGATACGATTGCGAAGAGTTTTGTAGCCTTTGTAAATTCCATAGCCAAATTCGGCATTGTCTTCAAAAAGGCTATTGGCCCATGGAATACTATAAGGAGTACTAGGGGCAGATCCACCGTATATCGATGAGCACCCCGTTGCGTTGGCTATGATGAGACGATCTCCGTAGAGTTGAGTCAAAAGTTTCAAGTAAGGAGTTTCTCCACATCCTGCACAGGCTCCACTGAAAGCAAATTTCGGTTCTTCGAATTGGGAACCCTTTATGGTGAATTTGTCATACAGGCGAGGATTTTTGTAGAAATTGAATAATGTGTTGGCTAGTCTTTGTTTTTTCGCATCTTTTGGTCCCATTTCTAGGGCTTTTTGACCTTGTTTTCCCGGACATACTTCGACACAGGCACCGCATCCTGTACAGTCTGCTTCACTCACACTTATGACGTATTTGTATTTGCCATCGGGATCGTTTCCTACTAGGGCAATTCCTTTATCGGCAAATTGTTCATCGGCATCGACTATGAAAGGTCTTATGACGGCGTGTGGACATACGAACGAGCACATACCACATTCTATACAGTTTTCGCTTTTCCAAACGGGAACTCTTGAAGAAATATTTCGTTTTTCGAAGTTCGCCAAACCCGGAGGAAAAATTCCGTTTTTGTATTCTAGCAAGTCTTGGACGGACAATTCATTTCCACGACGAGCATTTATGAGGTCGATGACATCGTGATTTTGTTCGCTTTCCTCTGCTACTGTGATTTCATCTTTATAGGGTGTCAAGCCGACAACTGATTCCTTGACAATGTGAATATTCGATTCGACTATTTCTTTTCCTTTTGTTTTGAAACGATCTTTCAATCTACTCGTCAAAATGTCGACATAGTCGTTTACTCCCAAGAGTTTCAGTAGGATCGATTCGAAGACGAGACTAATCTTACCGCTCAAATTATTGCGTGTCGCGATCGCATCGGCATCTATCGTGAAAATGGTGATGTTTTTTTCTTTGAGATCTTTTTGAATGCTCGGAAGAACGGACAGTTCATCGAAAGATTTACTCGAATTTACGATGATGACTCCGTTCGGTGACAAGTTTTTAGTGAGGTGAAATTTGTTCAAATAGACGTCTTTGGTGACTATCAAAATATTGGGGTGCTCAGGATAGTAAGGCGCGTCGATCGGATTTTTGTCGAACCGCAAATGAGAGATGGTGACTCCCCCACTTTTCTTAGAATCGTACTCGAAGTAACCTTGAACGTATTCGTCTTTTTGATCGCCCATGATTTTTAAGAGATCTTTAGAAGCTGAGACCATGCCGTCGCTTCCGTATCCATAGATGACGATTTCTTTGGTACGTTTTTTGAGTTCAAATTCACTAGGTTCGATACTAAGATTAGTCACATCATCTTTTATGCCGATCGTAAAGTTGTCGATCGGTGCATTTATGAGCATGTCGAAGAGGCCTTTGATGTCTCTAGGTGTCGTATTTTTGCTAGACAAACCGAAGCGACCACCATATACGTCTATGTTGGTGTCCTTAAGGGCTGCTAAAACATCCAAATACAACGGTTCTCCTATGCCGCCCGATTCTTTTGTTCGATCCAAAACGGCGATGCGTTTTACGGATTTTGGTAAAACTTCGTGCAGATGTTTCATACTGAAAGGTCTATATAGATGGACGGTGATGAGACCGACCGATTCGCTTTTTTGAAGCATTTCTTCGACGACAGCTGTTATTGTAGATGTGATGCTTCCCATGGCTACTATCACGTATTTGGCATTCGGTGCTCCGTAATAGTTGAATGGTTTATAGTCTTTCTTGCGGATTTCACCTATCTTTTTCATGTATTCGGCCACAACGTCGACAGCGCGATCATAATCTTTGTTGCGGGCTTCCAACGATTGAAAATATATATCTTCATTCTCGGCCATGCCACAACTCTTTGGTCTATTTATATTCAAAGAACGATTTCTAAAATTTTGAATCGCATCTGTGTTTATGAGTTTTAAGAGGTCTTCGTCAGTCAAAGTTTCGATGCGATTTAGTTCGTGACTCGTGCGGAATCCATCCATAAAATGTAGAAACGGTAAACTAGACTCGATGGCCGACAAGTGTGCCACCGCGGCCATGTCGTGAGCTTCTTGAACACTCGATGAAGCGAGCATACAAAAGCCCGTTTGTCTCGCCGCATAAACGTCACTGTGATCGGCAAAAATGGACAAGGCATGCGTTGCAATAGTTCGACTCGCGACATGAATCACGCCTGGAAGTCCTTCGCCGGCCATCTTGTACATGTTCGGAATCATCAAAAGTAACCCTTGACTTGCCGTGAAAGTACTAGCAAGAGACCCGGCTAAAAGTGCTCCATGCATCGTGCCGGCTGCTCCTGCTTCCGATTGCATTTCGATGACATCGACTTTGGAACCGTATAGATTCTTTTCGTTTTTGCTTCGCGATTCGTCCATCTTCGAAGCCATCGGACTTGCCGGTGTTATCGGATAAATGCTCGCAAGTTCGCTAAATTTGTATGCTATATCGGCGACGGCTGTGCAGCCATCCATTACTTTTTTCATATTGTCACATCCTCTATCTTTTTAAATTATATAATTTTAATTATATAAAAGCAAGTGCTCCATCAGCAAAAATTAAAAAGCCCTCAAAGGGACTTTCATCATTCGAATATTTCGCGTTTGATGCTTTCCAAATTGTCGCGCATCATCGTCTTATAGTTGTATTGATTTGCTATGTCGTCTTCACTGAGGATCGTCATGCTTTTGAGTTTCACAATCGTCGCACCTGATCCCGATAGTTCTTTGATCGTATCCGTTTCGGTTTGGTTATCGAGCATGAAGATGTATTTGACAGTTTTATCGTTGATCATCTTCTTGGCTTTAGTCTTGACTGCTTGAGAAAGCTCTCCGTTCGATTCGTCGACATTGGTAACGGTAAATCCGTATTTCGATAAAAACTCCAAGGTATCGGATGCGATCAAGATGTCAGTATTCTCGGCATTGTCGGTCGCCGTCTCTAATTCAGCATCGAAGGCACTGATGATCACTTTGAGCTCTTCGTAATTTTTGTTTATTTCTTCGATGATGTACTTGTTGTTAATGTATCCTTCGAGACCATTTTTTATGTTGTGGGCGAGCATCAAGAAGTCGCGAGGATTCATCCAAAGTTCTTCTACCGAACTATTGTACTCGAGACCTTGACTGACGTCTATTATTCTCAATTTCTTATTGTTATTCAACAAATCTCGCGCGATCGATTTTTCGTTAGAAAGACCGTTGTAGATGAAAATTGCTCCCTTTGAATAGTCTTCAATTTTTTTCTCGGTCAATTTGTAATCTTCCGGATTCGATTCTGCTGGATATATCGAACGAACTGTCGAATTGTAACCGTATAGGAAATCGGTCACATATTGAAGTGGATAGACGGTCGTATATATGTCTACTCCTTCTAGATCGTCTCTTTTGAAGCAGCTCGTCATCGTCAACATTATCAAGCACATGCTGAGTATTATTTTAATATTTTTTTTCAAACAAATCATCCTTACTTTTTTACATCAAGATAATTTTACTATAAAAAATCCATTTTGTAAATGAACATAATCACTTTAAAAACTGAACATACATTTTACGTTCTTCCTCATCGTTTTTAGTGGTAGGTGGTGACAATTCATCATATGTTTGATACAATGTTCGTGGTGATGACGATGAAATTTTTAGAAAAATACGGCATTCACATCCGAGATGAAAAGACGATGTGGACTGCTCTTACACATTCTTCATATTCCAATGAGCACGGCTGTGAAAATTACGAAAGACTTGAATTTTTGGGCGATGCTGTGTTGGAACTGATAACTAGTGAATATTTTTACGAACACGGAGATTTTCGCGAAGGCGACATGACGAAGATTCGTTCCCGTTATGTATGTGAGCATGCAAATTATGAATATGCCAAAGTGGTAGGGTTCATACCTTATATACGCGTGGGCAATGGTCAGATACATAATGTAAACGAGACGATCGTCGCGGATGTGTTCGAAGCTATTTTGGGTGCAATATTTTTAGAATGCGGATACAAAGTCAGCAAGAAGTACATCTTAGATGTCATAACGCCGTTCATCGAAAACAATTGTGTCTTCTATAGTGATTACAAGTCTTTGCTTCAGGAGATGATGCAGACGACAAAGAAGTCTTTGGAATATAGGTTATTGAGTGAAACTGGCCCAGCACACGACAAAACTTACGTGTTCGAGGTAGTCGTCGATGATATAGTATATGGTACGGGAACTGGTAAGAGTAAAAAAGAAGCCGAACAAAAGGCTGCAGAAGATGCTTATAAAAAAGCAGTTTCTAAGTGAAAAGGAGTTTTAGTTTATGCAACTTAAGAGTATTAAGGCGTACGGCTTCAAGTCGTTCGCGGATAAGATAGAAATCGAAATAAAAGATGGAATTACGGGTATTGTCGGACCGAATGGATCGGGAAAGTCCAATATAGTAGATGCGGTCAAATGGGTCTTGGGTGAACAGTCCGTCAAGGTACTACGCGGTGCGAATGCGATGAGCGATGTAATATTTCAAGGAAGTGCATCTAGAAAGCCTTTGACGAGAGCAAGTGTGACTTTGGTGTTCGACAACTCCGATCACTACTTGAATAGCGATTTGAAGGATGTCGAAATCAAGCGTATCGTCTACTCTTCAGGAGAGAATGAATACTTGCTCAACAATTCGCGAGTTCGGCTTAGAGATATAACCGATCTATTTTTAGATTCCGGTGCCGGCAAGGAAGCGTTCAGTATAATAAGTCAAGGACGAATTGGAGAAATATTGAATGGCAAACCCGAAGATAGAAGAGCGATCATCGAAGAGGCAGCCGGCGTTTTGAAATACAAAAAACGCAAGATGGAAAGTCTCAAGAAACTCGAAAAGACGAACGACAATTTACAAAAAATCGACTTGATCATTAACGAACTTTCGGTGAGTATCGATCCTCTTCGCGAACAAGCGGACAAGGCAAAGAAATACGAAACTTTTAAAAGTGAGCTCGAAAGTATAGAAATAAGCTTGCTGATAAGTGATATCACTCACATCAACGAAGAATACGAGGAGTTGAAACGAAAAGCTGACGAATTGAGAAGACAAATTTCCGAGATCGATGCGACGAATTCGAAGGACGACTCGAAGAGCGAAAAGATAAAGTTGGAACTTCTGAAAATAGAAAGTGACATCAATTCTCACAGTCAAAATCTTTTGAAGGTGACAGAAGAACTGTCGAATTTGGAAGCAACCAAGCAACTCATCGCCGAACGCAAGAAGTACGAGGTCGACGATGTCAAACTCGAGAGCAACATTTTGAACTTGAAGGAAGAGATCGCTTCTTTGGAAGGTGCCCTATTCGCTTATGAAAATGAAGTTGCTGACATAAAGGATAAAATCGAGAGTTCAAATGCAAAGAAAAACTCATTGGATGTCGATTTGCGAAAGGTTCGCGCGTCGATCGGAAATATCGATGGAGAAATAGCTTTGAAGTCGAAAATGATGAACGAGACGAAGAATAAGATGGATATAATGACGGCAAACATCGAAAATGACAGTTTGCTCCCCTCTTCTATCAAATCTCTATTGGCCAATCCTAGGTTAAAAGGTCTTCATGGTACATTCGGAAGTAAGATAGATGTTAAAGAAACGTACACTTTGGCTATCGACACTATATTGGGTGCGATGCAAAATGTCGTCATATGCGACGACGAAATGGCTGCTAAAACTGCTATCAAGTATTTGAAGGATAATCGTCTAGGCCGCGTAACTTTCTTCCCTCTCAATGTCATCAAATCTAAATATGTAGACGAAATGACGATGAGTTTGCTAGATCGAGAGGACGGTTTCATTGGAATCGCTTCTACTTTGGTCGATTACGATACGAAATACAAAAATATCGTCGAGAATCTACTCGGCAATGTTATCGTTGTCGAAAATATAGATGCTATGAACCGTATAGGTAAACTGATTCATTATACTTACCGAGTCGTATCTTTGGACGGCGAAGTTCTTCATACAGGAGGTTCAGTAACTGGTGGTACAGTCAAAACTATCAAGAATACACTTACTGAAAAGAACAATATCAAATTATTGGCGAGTGAAATCGAAACTTTGAAGGCCGACATCGATCGCAACAACGAGCGTTTAGAAGATCTCAAAAAGGAAGAAGAGTTACTCGTCAAAAATGTGGGAGAAATCGACGCCGAATTGTTCGCTCTCGTCGAGCAAGCAAAAAATAAGTCGATGTTCGTAGAAAGTACGAAAACGAGCATACAAACAAAGAAAAGCGAGCTCGATGGAACCGAAGGTATCAGATCTAGTTCTTTAGATAAAGAATTGGATGAAGCAGTCGAAGCGTATTATGCGAAGGAGCGCGAGAGAACGACCATCAATTCGAATTTGGATAAACTCAAGAGCCGAAAGTCGGAACTCAATACGGAATTGTCCGAGATCGAGTTGTTGGCTCGCAAGCAGAACAGCGATTACAATAAAAAATTGAGCGATTTGAAGGATGTCGAAATCAAACTCGGCAAGATGGATATCAAATTGGATACTTTGTTATTGAGACTGACCGATGAATACAACATAACTTACGAACGAGCAAAGACTACTTACGAGATAAAAGACGATATCGAAGAAGATAGAAGTCGCGTACAAAGTCTTCGCAAAAGTATCAAGGAGTTGGGCGAAGTCAATTTGGGTGCTATAAGCGAATTCGAAAGAATAAATACGAGATTCGAATTTTTGACAAACCAAAAAGCAGATTTGAAAGATTCTATCGACAACCTTTTGGGTATCATAAGCGACATGGATGCTACAATGGAAAAGGAATTCAAAAATACTTTCGACAAGGTCAATGTCGAGTTTAAAAATGTATTTAGACGTCTTTTCAAAGGTGGAAATGGGGAGCTGGTTTTGACTTTTCCCGAAAATCTCTTGGAGACTGGTGTAGATATCATCGCCGAACCACCGGGAAAGAAACTAAAAAATATCACTTTGTTGTCAGGCGGAGAAAAGACCTTGACGGCCATAGCACTACTTTTTGCCATACTGAATGTCAAAGTTGTACCTTTCTGTATATTAGACGAGGTCGAAGCGGCTTTGGATGAGGCGAACGTCGATACATTTGGTACTTATTTGAAGGAATACGAACATAAGACTCAATTTATCGTCATCACTCACAAGAAGAAGACAATGGAATATGCCAATACATTGTACGGGGTCACGATGCAAGAATCAGGAGTTTCCAAATTGGTGAGTGTCAAGTTGGAAGGCATAGAAAAATGAGAATGCACAATTCTCATTTTAATGTGAGCAGATTTATTTTAGATAATCTTTTACGAGTTCGTTGATTTCCTCGGCCACCAAAGTGATAGGTATTTCTTTTCCATCTTTGACGAAGAAATTCCAATCGGTATATGCGATCGTCTCCTTTTTGTTCAAGAAAGCAAAGTCGTAAGCGATACGTTCTTTTTCGTTAGCTACGGATGCTTTGACGACCGGAGTATCTTCGAATTTTTTTATAAATTTTTCTATATCTTCTTTGTTGTTGACACTTCCCACTACTCTTCCATTTGCAGTTTTTTTGATGAGTATTTCGGTCGTATTTTCAGAAACATTTTTCAATATTTTTTCATATTCTTTGGACATTACGGGTATGGAATTGTTTATGCTGTTTATGACGATCGCGGCAACTATGCCTAAAGACGCGAGTACTATCGCTGAGATGATCAAGATATTTTTAGTTTTAGTTTTCATAACTTCCTCTTTTCTATCGGTGCATGTTGCATCTTTTATACTTCAATTATAATTGAAGTAGAGAAATATGTCTAGCCAAAACAGTTTAAAATGGGCCATAAAAATTTAGTTTTTGAATAATGCTACAGGGGTTACTTTTTTAATTTTGATGTGTCCGAAGACGATTATTATCAGCAGTATTACGATGGCTGTTATGATAGTCAAAATGCTCGATTTTAAAAAGCTGATGCCTAATGTGCTAAAGTTGACATTTTTGAAGATCATCATTTCTAAGGAAACAGCTAATACGAAAGCTACGATCGATCCCATCATATATGCCCGAGTCAAAAGATAACTCATTTTCCATAAAAAGATACCAAGTGTGAAACTTTATAATATGTTGCTTAATTTGTTTATTTTTTACCAACAATACCATAATAATAGTTTGTAACAGTTTTATCATTATGAATAAGTATTCCATATGATTCAAGAGTTTTTCTTTGATTTATTTTTGTTTCTCTTGTGGTATTTCCAAATTCATCATACTCAAATTCTAATGAATTATCTAATAATGGATCTTCTGCTTTCCAATTCTTTTTTACTAATTGACCATCGTTATTATATTCAAATGTATAGTCCCATTTTTGTGTATCATCTGTAACAATTTCTCTTGAAACTTTATCGTTATTACCATATTCGTAAGTGTAAACAGTATTTTTACCATTTTCATCTTTTTTTGTTTTTTTGATAATATGTCCGTTGTCATCTTTCTCATAAGAATAATCATAAATGTATGTAAAATTACCCATTTTATGAGTTTCTTTCTGCACTGTATTATCCTCATTATACAAATAAGAATACGTTTCAAATTGATCTCCTTTTTCTATTATATTATTTTTTTCATCGTATTTAAGTTTATAATTTTTGGCTTTTTCATCAGTATAGGTTGTATTAATTTCTATATATGAATTAACCAAATGAGTATTTTCATCGAACGTATAATCCGAATATTTATATTCCATTATAACTGACATACCATCACCAGATGTCCTTTTTTTAACAAGTCCTATTAAATAATTTTCTACTACAGTTTGCTTATCTAATCTTGTTGCTTTTTCAAGTTTTGGTTTAGTTGTGGCATCTTTCAATGTACCAATGACAACTATTGTATCTCCAACGCTCAATTTTTTGAGTTCTTCCTTGTCAAGTTCAACTATAAATCCACTAACATCACATGAATCAATCTCAATTTCTTGTACTCTACCCATAAATACATACGAACGATTTTCATAATCTTCAGCAAGTGACTTATTCCCATTTGTTTCTTCTAGAATTTTATCCCAATTAAGGATTTCTGCTTTAGATATAGGACTTTTTGGCTTCGACTGATCTAT
This sequence comes from uncultured bacterium, assembly GCA_948433885.1. Lineage (GTDB taxonomy): Bacteria > Bacillota_I > Bacilli_A > RF39 > UBA660 > RUG11867. The sequence goes on from CAOJEC010000028.1 coordinate 18,723, forward strand.
ACTACAGCCAGTTAAAACTAGTGCTACTCCAGCTAATAACATTAAATTTAATATTTTATTTTTCATAAATCATCACTTTCTTATTAATCTAATCTTTGGTTTTTCAATTTCAACTCTATAGTTATAATCATCTGCTAATGTTTTGATAGTTGAACTATTTTTAATACTTCTCATTTGAGGTAATATTCCTACTTCTTTTTCAAACTTTGAAATATTAATTTCTATTATTTCTTTTTTTCCTAAATCACTACCTATAATTGTTTGAAGTGCTAAATATTTTTTTGATTTAGCCATTTAAGACTCTACTCCTTTCTATAAAACTATCGTATAACTTACAATTATTCGTTATTAATTTGCCATAAATTGTACTAGATTT
>CAOJEC010000029.1 GCA_948433885.1 uncultured bacterium
GCGTATAGTGGACTTTCACCACCTAGTCAAATACCATGCACGGCACACATAAAAACCCATCCAAACTGATGAGTTATCGAAAAAGATTATAAAATTTGAACTCCGGTATCCAAGATGAAATCTATGAAATCGTATTTGTTTATTTCGTATGGAGGTTTTTGATATTCGTATATATGTAGACACTCGACGATGTCTTTGGGGACGGGGGCGATTTTTTTATTTGATTTCAAGTGATTTTCTATTTGATAATAAAGAGCTTCTTTATAAGAATCGAACTTTTTAATTCCCCTATTTTGGCAATCTGCATGTTCGAAAAGACAATATTTATTTTCTTCTTCATATATGAGAAAAGTATGAGTCGTATAAGGATTCTCATGATCCAACTCGAACCACATGAACAAAGTTTTGACGACAAAGTCGTGCTCGACAAACCACTGTCTTTCGAATTCGACTTGATCCCAACAAATGCCATACCCATCTTCTAATACTTTAGAAGGGCTACTCAATTTCCAAATGGTCTCTTCTCCAAATTTAAATTTTTCACTGTCATCTTCGGTATAAAGTTCTCCGTCAGTTCCTTTGAATCCATACGCGATATGATCGTTCATGAAGTCCAAAAGTTGTAAAGGTGTCTCTACTTCATCGTATTTCATATGTCAGTTCAACAAAGAAGGCACTTCTTCTAATTCCTTCATGCTTACAGTAACTTCGTCTCCCGTTGCCATCTTCTTGATTTTGAATTCTCTCTTTTTGAGTTCGTCTTCTCCGAGGACGATAACATAAGGTATCTCTTTTTTATTGGCATATTCGAAACACTTTTTGAGTTTTCTACCTGTCATTTCTAGTTCGACCTTATAACCGAATTTTCTCAAATCGTTCGCGAGGCGCAAAGCTTTTACATCGGTATTCATCGGAATGACATATATATCTATGCGATTTCCGATTTTTTCATTTCGCATCTTCAAAATTTCGTATATAGTAGAAAGTCCAAAGCTCACCCCGACTGCAGGATATATATTCCCGTCATCGATGAAACCGGTTATCATCTTGTCGTAACGGCCACCGCCTCCCAAACTGCAAGTCAATTCTCCGTTTTTGGCGTACACTTCGAATACGTTACCTGTGTAGTAATCTTGTCCTCTTGCCAAAGATGGTGCAAAAACACAATCCTTTCCACATCCGATTTCTTCTAAGATATTTCTCAAATTGGAAAGTTCACTCAAACCTTGTTCGAGCATGGAGTTGTCAGTATTGGCAAAAGTCTTTTTGAGTTCATCCAAAGACAGATCATAATATCCGAGCATTCTCGTAGCGTTTTCTTCACTCAAGCCCACTTTGACCAATTCTTCTATCAACTCGTTTTTTGGCATTTTGTCCAATTTGTCGATGACTGTGACGACTTTAGTTATACCTTCTTCATCTAAATCGACGACTTCTTTTATTAGACCTCTCATCAAATTTCTACTGTTGTATTTTACATATACATCTATTCCGAGTTCTCTATAGCCTTTCAGCCAAAGACTTATGAGTTCAGCTTCGATCAAATTTCCATCCATCCCGACGACATCTACATCGCATTGCATGAATTCTCTATCGCGCCCTACTTTGACGGGGCCATCTCTAAAAACTTTGCCCATCTCATATCGTTTGAACGGCAATCTCAAATCTTTAGAAAGTGCAATGTATTTTGCAAAAGGGACTGTCAAATCATAACGGAGTCCTAGTTCTCTATCTCCTTGATCGCTCAATTTGTATATTTCATTCAAAAGATCGTTAGATTCATCATACTTTCCTGCCAACATATCGTAATGACACAAGATGGATGTTTCCAAAGGCATGTATCCATATTCCTCGAAGATTTTTCTCAAAACATCTTGTATATGATTTCTGATGCTTTGTTCTTCGGGAGAATAATCGTAACTACCCTTCACGTTTTTGACGGTCACTTCTCTTTTCATTTTCTCTTCACCCTTCGCTTTTTTTAGATTTTCGAAAACATTCTTAAAAAACACCGATGAGAATGTTTGAATGTCATTATTATACTACGGACCATTCTAAAAGTAAAACTTTACCTTTTTGTTAAAAATTTTTTGATGTTTTTCCATACACTCGTTCGTTTTTTTGCCCAAAATGAAAAAACGAATGAGAAAAATCGAAACTCGTCGGTAGAATAATAGTAGAGGGTCTTAAAAAACTCTCTGTGAAAATTAAAACAGAAAGGAGGTGTAACTCTTGGCTGAATGTAAATATGTGTCCTCTAAATCTCTTCATCAGAACTCTCGCTTCTTGTACCTCAAAGATATTTACGCTACTAAAATCTTGAGCGACGAGCGAAATAGAGATTATCTACTGAAAGTGATATCTGCTGCGACTGGTCTCGACTTAGATCCCGACTCTTTCGATGTCGTCAGCACTAGATTGGGTCTTTCTAATGGCTTAGTCAACAACATCGCAGATATAGTCGTAAAAGATGATCATTCGTACTACAATGTCGAGATCAACTACTCTCACAATCCGATTACCGATTTCAAGAACATGTGCTACATTTGTGAACTCTTCTTGAGACAACTCAAAAGTAAAACTCCCAAAGTATATTCCAAAATCAAAAAAGTATTGCAAATAAATATAAACGGCTACGATCGCTTTTCACAAGGTAAATTCATCTACACTTCTCACATAAGTGAAGATGCCCTACATCAAATTAGAAACGATTGTTTGAAAATAGTCGATATTAATCTAGATTTTTTGGCTGAAATGAATTACAATAATCTCGAGAAATATGAAAGTGACAGTTTGGAAAGATTGTTATACGTATTCGTATGCAACAACAAAGATGTCTTAGACAAAGTATACGTGGGTGATGAGATAATGGAAAAAGTGAAAGACCAACTTTACGATTTAGATGAAAATTTGGATAACTACTTATTCTACGACCGAGAAGAGTACATGAAAGAATCCTTATACAGTACAGGATTAGTTGATGGTGAGGCCAAAGGTCTTGAAAAGGGTCTTAAACAAGGTCGTGAAGAAGGTCGTGAAGAAGGTCGTGAAGAAGGTTTTGAACAAGGCGAACTAGTTGGACAGCGAAAAATCATCACACCAATGCTCGAGAAGATGACAATCGAAGAAGTGAGCAAAATCACAAAATTGCCAATTGAAGAAATTGAAAAATTAGTCATTATCTCGAAAGATGAAGAAGAACACTCTTGAGCGTTTCTTCTTTTTTATTTTATCAAAAAGCAATTTACAAATAAACATAAACAATTAAAAATTGCTTTTCACAAGATAAATTATTCTACAGCTTTTTACATAAGTGAAGACGCCCTACATCCAATTATATACAATACTTTGTAAATCATCGATATTAATCTAGATTTTTTTATTGAGGTGAATTACAATAATCTCGAGAAATATGAAAGTGACAGTTTGGAAAGATTGTTATACGTATTCGTATGCAACGAAGCCGTCTTTAAGAAAGGATGATAAGATAATGGAAGAACTGAAAGACCAACTTTACGATTTGGATGAAAACTTGGACAACTACTTAATCTACGACCGAGAAGCATACTTAAAAGAAAGTCTATATAGTACAGGATTTGTCGATGGTTATAAAAGGGGTTTAGAAGAAGGCAGACTAATTGTAAGACAAAAGATCATCACACCAATGCTCGAGAAGATGACAATCGAAGAAGTGAGCAAACTCACAAAATTGCCAATTGAAGAAATCGAAAAAATAGTCGATTTTTCAAAAGACGAAGAAGAAAACTCCTGAACGTTTCTTCTTTTTTATTTTACTTTCGATCACCATCAATCTTTTTAACGATAATATTTTCCCATATGATACCCGGCATATTTCTTTCTAAAGTTGGCAAACTTTCAAAATGATCGATAACTTCGACATTTTTACTTACACTGTTTATTAGATCGATGATCTCTTCCATAGTCATGTAATTAAAGTATCTTCCCTCGATTACTTTTGATCCTGTACCTAATTTAAAAGAAATGTAAATTACCCCGTCGACTTTCAAAGCATTTATCATTTTGATAAGTATATTTGGCAAGTTTTCCTTTTCTATATGTAATATCGAAGAGCATGCCCATATGCCATCATATTTATTCGCCTCGTTTAACTCTTCGAAATCTTTACAAATTACTTCCTGTTTTATATATTCACTAGCTAACTTGCACATTTCCGTAGATCCATCTATAGCATCGACTCTATAACCTTTATCGAGAAAGTATTTACTATCTCTTCCTGAGCCGCACCCGAAATCTAAAATATATGCGTCGGAAGGTAAATGTTTCAAAAATCTATCGTATAATTTTGCTAATTCTAAATTCTTCGTTTGTTCAAAGTAAGTTTGAGCATTGTCGTTGTAGTATTTCAAAGTATCGTATTTATCAGCCATAAAAATCTTTCCTTAATTGTCTTCTTTTACAGCATTCATTATACTACATAAATGTGATTGTGCACAACTTAAAAAACATAGGTTTCCCTATGCTCTTCCACAGTACGATCCATCAATTGTAGATACAGTGACAACTTCACCGTCATCGATGAACAATGGAACCTTGACAACTAAGCCATTTTCCAAAGTTGCATCTTTCATCGCACTAGAAGTTGTATTCCCTTTAACTGCAGGCTCAGTGCTTGCAACTGTATAATCGATCTTCTCTGGCAAGTCGATTCCGATGATCTCACCTTCATACATGGCGATTTGGATCTCGAGTCCTTCCTTCAAATACTTGACATTTTCTCCCAAAGTATCTTTAGAAAGTTCCATTTGATCGTAAGTTTCGTTGTTCATAAATACATAGTTATCCCCATCGGCATACAAAAATTGAGATTTTGATTTGTCGACGTGAGCTTTCTCTATTTTGATATTCGTATTGTAAGTATCTACAGTGATACTACCTGTACGTAGATTACGCAACTTCATCTTGACGAATGGAGAACCTTTTCCAGGTTTGACATGTTGGAACTCGACGATGACGCAAAGTTTACCATCCATTATGATAGTCATACCATTTTTTATGTCATTGATATTAATCATCATGAGTCATTACCTCCTAACCGTTTTTCTTTTCTTTATGTTCAGTATGTTTCTTACAGTTTGGACAATGTTTTTTAACAAGTAATTTTTCTACTGTATTCTTTTTGTTCTTTTCAGTAGGACGAAGTTTATGTCCACACACTGCACATTCTAATCCGACAGGTTCTCTATTTTCACCTTTTTTTGCCATAAAAAGTCCCTCCTTTTTCTTGCGTGTCACAAGTATTATAGCAAATAATCATGAATTTTCAAACAAATAGTTGGTAATTTTTCTATTTATTCTCGAATTTATCGAATAAATGTATGTTCCATTGTCAACTTGTGCAATATTCGGACTCATGATGACTATAGAATATTTAGGGTCATCCACCGGTGCATACATTATGAATGAAGTGCTGAGTGTTCCCGTATCTATATTCCCGTCTCCATCGGTGTCGACAAAAGTTTCACTCGTCCCTGTTTTACCGGCTCCTTTGTATTTTTGGTCGGCATAATAGTATCCCGTTCCCGAAGTCATCACAGCCCTGAAACCTTGTTGAACTCTCGCGATGTATTCTTCACTCAAGTCTACTCGTCCTAATTCACGAGCTTTGTGATTCAATAGAACTTCACCATCGCGAACTATTTTATTCATAAGAGTTGGTGCCAAACGTATCCCATCGTTAGCAATAGTATTTACATATTGAAACATCTCCATCGGTGTATACGTGTCGTATTGCCCGATCGTCAAGTTCAAAAGAAGATCGTCCGACACAGTTCTTCCAATTATTCCTGTATGTTCATTCGGCAAATCGACCTCAGTTATGACGCCCAAACCATAACTTGCAAACATATTTCGATATACATCGAACGATTCCTTCGTCGCATTCAGTCGTGCATTCCAAGTGTAATTCGGATTCGTAAGTCTCGTCGCGATCAAAAACTGATAATAATTCGAAGATTGAGCCATGGCTCTTATGTCGTCCATGTATCCTAGTCTAGTCCAACTGCACTTTTGGGGAGTATTGTATACTTTTATACAAGAATCCCAAACTTGTTTGCCTACTTCGATGAGCCCCTGTTGGTATCCTACCGACATGGATGCTCCCTTGACGACCGAACCGACAGTATAACTAGAATTTATGACATTGATCGTGATGTCGAAAAACTTATCTTTGCTGAGCATCAGTCCTGACAAGGCGAGTATGCTTCCATCTTTGGGATTCCCTACGAGAACATAAGCATGATTGAAACTTTGTGTATTGTAGAAATTTTTGGCACCTTTTATCTCCGCTTTTAAAGTCTCTTCGACTTCCAACTGAACATCGATGTCTATCGAAAGATACAAATCAGCTCCTTGCTTCTCTTCTTCCTTCAACGACAAATTGCCACCGCTTACCTCGTACAAGGCATCTTTACCTCTCAAATATTCATCGTATTGAAATTCTAAAGCACTCGTTCCTACTGTACTATTTATTCCTACTCCCTTCTTTGAGTAATAGTCTTTGTATTCTTTAGGAACACCGTTTGTGCTTATGTTGCCAAATACACTTTTGAGTGTCTCACCGTATGGATAAATTCTTTCCCAAGTTAAAAGCACGTCGACTCCTGCCAAATTTTCTTCATTCAATTTGGCGACTTCTTCATCAGTTACACCTCTTTTCAGAATCTTGTTTTCATAGTAATATCCCGTATTCAATATTGAATAAATGTAACTGGCATTTCTGTATTCGTAGTCCAACTTAGATAAAATGCTCTCATCTATTCTCTCGTATTTCAAAGACTCGATGTCGTCACTCGTAAGTTTTCTCTTGTTGTACAGATCCCACTCTTCATCGGTAATCAAATCTTTCGCACCGTCTTTTTCCGCTATATAAAATTTTTTAAGTTTGTATTCCGAGAACGATCCCGCGTCGTATTTTAAAATATTCCCAAGTTCGAACGCCAACTCTACTTCGGAAACACCTTCTTTGTTATTCAATCTATTGTATATAATCGTGTTCACTCCGACATTATCGACGAGAACTTTGCCATTGACATCCAATATCCTACCTCGAGGAGCACTGGCTCCTCTTATCGTTTGTTCGTTGATCATAGCATATTCTTTCAAATAATAGTCATGTCTAAAAACACCTAAGTACAACAACCTAGAGGCTATTACTCCCAAAAAGATAGTCAATAACACGTGTATGAATTTTTTCTTCATCACATCCACCTTTTTATATTATGGATAATTTTCTACATAATAATCATATAATAAAGTAGGTGATTTAAAATGTTTCAACTTATAAAAAATTATATTTCTAACATGACCAAAGAAGATGTAGTAAAATTTACTCAAAAAAATGGAATATTTTTGAATGAATCGGAATTGGACTTCACATACCGTTTCATAAAAAAGAATTATGAAGCTCTCTATGCCAATCCGAATGTCGATTTATCCAAATACAAAGAAAACTATACCGAAGAAAATTATCAGAAGATGATGAAACTCATAGCAGAGTATAAATCCAAATATCTCGGTCTATAAAAAAAGTCAAAATTTTTTGACTTTTTTTATGCATTTATCGAACTGTCTATATCTCTTAAAGATTCTAGTACCATTTCATACTGCATTATATCATTTTCGAACAAAGTTATTCTAGAAGTTTTATCCCAAATACCAACATTTTTTTTATTGTAATAAAGAGAAAGATTGTGAATCGTACTCACCAATTCCATGTGTTTTTGAGACCAATCTCTTAGATTTGTAGGAGGGTTCGGATAATCGGTACTTTCCAAATACAATTTGGTCATCTCTTTTCCAATCGAAGTTCCTTTTTCTATCAAATCTTCCTCTCTTAATTCATTATTTCTATATTCTCTAAACAAAGCGATATATTTTTCTGCCAAAGCGACCATCTTAGAAGTACATTTTCGAGTCATTTCTATCGCTTCTTCGAAAGAAATTTGAGGTTTCATCGAATCTTTCACTATTTCATACGATGGATTTTCGATTATTTTTATATCTCCAAATTCGATGCCATCTTTCCAAAAGTCTTTATTGTGTGATTCATCGACCCAAATTGCCCGATATTCGAAATTGCAATTTTTCAAATCCTCTTCATCATTTCCAAAGTATCCGAATATTATATTTGCAGGGCTTCCCCTATAAATTCTTTCAAAATTCTCACTTTTATACACATCGCAGTACAAGATTTTATTTTTAACTTCATCGAATAGTTCGGCCACTTCCGACATCGAATAAGGACGATGTCTCATGATGACTTTCACGGCAAACCTTTTAGCTTCCACATTGTGAAGTGGCTCTACTTCGTAAATTATATACTTATCAGTTTCTTCATAGATTCTACTGACTTCGTAAGGCTTATAGTCACCTAATTCGAAATATATTGTGCCGACTATACTCGAACGAAATATAGGCTGTGTAACATCGATTCCTTTTCTTTTTGCGCATTCTATTCGGTAGTAAATATCCCGATTGATATCCTCTAATGACTTTTTGCCTCTTTTGATCAAAAATTTATTGCAAAGAGCATCACACAAAAAGCTTGTGTACATGCTCATACTTCTTTCAACATCAAATCCAGAGTTTTGATTTGCTCCACTGGATGCCATGACGGCAAATCCTCTACCAACGAAGCGATCTAGTGATTCTTCCAAACTCGTTCTTGGCACATTTTCGATATTGAAGCTACCAGATTTACAACAATCGAGTATTATTATCTTGTTTTTAGAATTGACATTTTTTACTAGATCGAGGAAATCATCGTAAAGAATTATATCGTCACTGAATGCAAAACAGGCATTGTTGCCATGCCCTGAAAAATAGATGATGAACGTATCATTCTCCTTTATCTGATTCGAAATGTTATTTACGGCCAAAATGAAATCTTGCTTGAGAACTATACCGGACCAGCCACATATGGAAATGTTCATAGGATCTACTTTGAGACCAGTGGTCAATGCTTTTTTCATCTCGATCAAATCGTTTTTGCATAAAGGCAAATCCGCGGCATTTATATGATACTCGCTAACGGCCACCAATAGCACTTTTATTTCTCCATTTTCCACTTTTTCACCTCTTCAAATTAATTTTACAACAATATGTCGTTTTTTCCAACAAAAAACATATCGTTTACACGATACATTTTTCTATTTTTAGTTTTTAGAATTCATGATCTTTACTTGAATACTTTTTATCTGAGCCGTATAAGTGACCGTCAAGTCTTGTCCTTCGACCTGTACAGGAACATCGAATGTTCCTAGACCGTATCCACTCAAATCGACATATGCACGAACGGTAGAAGGATCTATTTTGTCGATGACCGATTGGACACCTTTCAATATGATCGTATAAGTTTGATCTTCACCTTGTCCGATCGCACTAGGAACATATACTGGACTCAAATTGATCGCATCGATAGATGTTATTTGAATCTCACGTGTCGCTTCTCTATCTACTTTGACATCTACTGAAGTCGTCGACTCGCTCATATGCCTTACACCGCTCGGTTTAGACAATGTTGCGATGAACTTTCTATCGGAACTTAAACCATCGACGTCTATTTCTGCTGCTATGTAACTCAACTTGCTGAGCTCTGATTGGTCACCGTAAACTCTGACTGTCGTAACCGAAGTAGTAGCTGACGCGATTGCGTATCCTGTCGCGAACGTTCCCACAGGAACTACTTTGACCGGTAAATCGACATGATAAGAATCAACTTTGATCGTGGCACTCGCTGTACCAGGAACTATTTCGACATTCTCAACTAATTTACCATTCTCGTCGTATGCAACTATCGGCAATTTGTCTATTTCGAACGTACCTGCTACGGACAGCTCCAATGTGGAAACGTCGATCAATGCTTTGATTGATGCCACTTTTGCCAAAGTTTCACTCGATCCTTTGACGTATACTTCACTCTCATTGAGACTTACTTCGCTGACATTCAACTTGCTATCCAATTTATCTTGATTCAATAAATCGTAACTCAATGACTTGATGCTCGATACTTTTTCGCTTATTTTGACCGTTACTGTAGAAGGGACCAAATTGTACGTTACCGATTCTACCGAATGATTGTACTTCAGTTTGACCGTGTACTGACCCGTTTTATAATCGCTCAGGTCTAGAACTACTTTGTGTTCGCCCAACTGCTTAGCCAAATACAAATCGCTCTTACGACCCATCAAAATGATGTCGACTGTCTCGGGAATACCCTCTACTACGTATTTCTCTTCATTATAGACGACCGAAACTGGTTGACTCGATAGTATTTCGCTTTCCGTCTCGACCAAGTTTATCGCTCTACTGTCGACGACGATGAAGAACAAAACTGCTACGACTAAAGATAATACCAAAAGGGAATAAGGTCGATTGAATACTACATCGAATACTCCCGAATTCTTTTTTGCAAATTTGTTTATTTTATAGACTATCGTACTGATAGGAGTCACTATGATCTTGTCGATGACTTTATATAAACCTCCAAAAAACTTTTTCAAAGGTTTCATTTTTTTCTTGTTTATGCCCTTTTTATTACTCATCGTCTTCACCTCTTTCATCTGCTGCATAGAATATCTCCGTCTTAGGTGAAAGTTCGTTATAAAGAGTCTTCTTGAATTCTTCAGGAGTCAAATTGTAATTCATTTGACTGTTGATCGCGATACTTATTCTACCTGTTTCTTCACTTACGATCAAAACTATTGCATCTGATTCTTCGGCGAGTCCCAATGCTGCGCGATGACGTGTACCTAATGATTTAGACAACTGATTGTCCATACTAGTTCTGAAGACACATCCTGCACATGTTACTTTCGTACCTTGGATGATTACTCCGCCGTCGTGTAATGCACTGTTCGGATAGAACAACGATTCCAAAATTTGAGACGATATATCGGCATATATCTTTGTCGCTGGACTGATGTACTCCTGCAAACTGACATCTCTTTCGATAGCTATGAGAGCACCGTATTTGTTTTTGCGCAAATACTCGACTGCTTCCATGATCTCAGTGACCACTTTTTCACGTTCATCTCCCGATAATACTTTGTGTCGACCCAACAATTGACTTCTTCCTAATTGTTCTAAGACTGTTCTTATCTCCGGCTGGAATATGATGATGACCGCTAACGGTCCCCACATGATCACGTACTCGAGTAATAACCCCACCGCATAGAGATTCAACAAATTGCTGATTATCTTGATCATGACGATGAACACGATTCCCTTGAATATGAGAACCATCTTGATATTATTTTTGAGATTTTTTAAAGCAAAGTACACTATATACCACAAAATACAAATATCCAGTATTTTGGTGATCGTACTCCAGACTGTCGTTAAAGTCATAGTTTCCTCCTTAATCACTTTTCACATTATAACAAATCGTTCGAATTATTTCCACTTTACAATTTGCATTGCCATAGACTTTACAAGATCTATTCACAGGAACTCTACAACTCTTTTCACCGAAGAAAGGAGTACAGTTCCCCATTTTTATTCTTTTCTTTATGATATTTTGACGTTTCTTCCAGTAGGCGCAATACCTATGTAAGTCCTGCCGTCATTGACGATCAATTCTTCGCCATTCATGTACATATAATTGGTCTTTCCTGAACGACTGTTCTTTTCCCATTTGATAGGAATTGCCTTACCTTCACTTATATAATAGCCCGTTCCACTTCCGATGTTCGCCATGGTTTGTCTTCCATAATTGTCGATTGTCGTATATTTTACATTGTAGACTATTATATTGTGAGTCGTTATTCTCTCTTTGGAAGTATAATCTATCAACTCTGTATTATTTTGACTTCTTTTGTATTCTCCCGTTTGTTCATCGTAGAAGAACTTGGCCGAATATCCTCCTGAATAAGGAATTTCTACTGTCTTGGCATCGACAGCACCGTCCATACTACTCATTTCGAGTTTATCGGCACTGTAAGTCAAAAGAGGCTTCGAATCGGTAGTCGTTCTATATTTGAGTCTAGTTGCTGCGGCTTTCAACTTTTCCATGGTCGAATATCCTCTATGTTCGTACGCCGCTTGAACTGTCGAATCCCTGAAGAAATATCCTCCTTCCAAAGTCAAACCGTTTATGTTGTTTATTTTCAAAGTACTTATATCACTTTGAGCTTGTGGACTCCATCCCCAATGGACGTATATCGCGTCGTTTTCCAAAGCATAATCTAGAAAATAGTGGCGACTACTTCTTATACTTTGTATTTTAGCAGTTTCTTTATCTTTAAATAGTGCCATTTCACGTGTGATTCCACCTTCTACTAACATTTCGTATACTATATATGCATCGTTCATTCCCGATTGGTAACGCCATACGGCACTGTTGTTATTGATCATGACAGCATATGGGCGAGAGTCACTATCTAAATCGATGACTTCTATATCTTTTCTAGGTTCTTCCACTTTACCTTCATCTTTGTCGGCTTGTGGAACATCTGCTTCCCTTTTGGACATAGCAATACCTACTATGCCGCCTGCTATGAGCAAGATGCCCAATCCAATGAATATCAGCATCTTTTTCTCGGTTTTCTTTTTCAACTTCTTCATAAAAATACATCTCCCAAGTTAATAATATTATATTACAATGATAACATTTTTTTTGACATAATACAATTTTTTCTGTATCATCTTATTTATAAAGGAAGGTAAATAAAGATGACTAAAAAGAATAAAGTTTTTATGTATGTAGGAGCAATGCTGATCCCAACTATCATATTTTTTGTCATGGCATGGATAAACGGCTATGTGCCATTCGGAGAGGAGATGTTGAATTCCTACGACTCGTTCACTCAATACTCGGGAATGCTTCTAGAATATTCTAGACTCATAAGAGGAGGAAATATTTTATATTCTTGGGGTGCCGGTTTAGGATTCAATTTTCTAGGAACGCTCACTTACTATGGAATGAGCCCATTGAACTTGTTTTCCTTATTCGCGTCCCCTTTGAACTATCATATGTTCTTCGTCCTCATGACATACACGAGATTTGCCCTCTTAGGCGGATCGATGTGTTTCTATCTTTCACACAAGAAAGTAAAACCATTATATGTCGTCCTATTCAGCACGATATATGCCCTTATGGGTTATACGGCAACTTATTATTACAATTATATATGGATAGATTCGATCATCATGTTGCCTTTAGTAATCCATGGACTAGATAAACTGCTAGACGGGAAAAGTCCACTTTTCTACATCGTATCTTTGACATTTACCATCTTGATCAATTATTACATCGGTTACATGATATGTATTTTCTCACTTCTTTGGTTCGTTTACAATTTCGTAATCATGGACATCATCGATAAAAAGAAAATCGCGGGCACTTTCATAATGAGTTCACTTCTTGCAGGACTCATGGGCGCAATAGTCATTCTTCCTAGTTTCTTTGCTTTGATGACCGGTAAAGCCGAACTTTACAATACAGTAAAATATTTCGGTGTTTCGAGAAATGTCTTCACATTTTTCTATTCGATGACGACAGGTGCTTATCAGGCAACAGATCAATCTTATGGGCCAGCTCTAATTTACATCACGATCTTCGGCATCGTCCTGACTGTATTTTACTTTTTCAACAAAAAGTTCACCAAAAAAGAAAAAATCGCTACTCTATCGATGATCATTTTCTTTTATCTATCTTTCTCGGTAAACTTTCTAAATTACGCTTGGCAATTATTTCAAAAACCGATATGGTGGCAAAGTAGATTCTCGTTCACCTTCAGTTTCTTCGCCATCACCATCGCAGTTAAATCTCTCATGCATATCGATTCAGTCGACTTTCCATGGAAAAAGCGGGTATTATTACTGACTCTCGGCATTTTGGCTGTCTTAGTAGGAGCATATTTCAAATGGCAAGTACTTTTCAATGTCGAACCGTATACTTTAGTTTATCTAGGTTTTTCGGTTCTTTTGATGATAGAGATGTTTGCCCTCATGGATAAAAAAGACTTTTTAACGATGCTCATAGTCTTCACATTTGTCGAATTGTCTTTGAATACTTATAATAGTTTAAAAAACAATTATCGTCTAAAATCGTACAAAGATTATCAGTATGTCAAAGATGAAGTGCCTAATATTTTGAAAAAACTATCCGAAGATGACGACGAATTTTATCGTTTCGAACTCATCGATGATTATACTTCCGACGACGGATTGTACTTCGGCTATCACGGTATAAATTATTTCAACTCGGTCCGCAACATAAAAGTAAATTATTTGATGGAAAAACTCGGCATAACCGTATACGACAAATGTCACATCGAACTCTTAGAACTAGATCCCGTCACTTTGAGTCTTCTCAATATCAAATATTTATATGGTGAACCACAATCTTATTTGAAAACCAAATACCCTTATTTGAACGAAAATCCTTATCCATTAAGTTTGGGCTTCATGGGTAACTCTACGATCAAAGATCTTACTTTAGAAGATGATAAACCTTACGAGAACAAGACGAACATTTTGAAGTCTCTGACGGGAGAAGATCGTGATCTATATAAAATCTATCCAATCGAAAATTTCGAATTTACAAAAGAAGACTACGTCAAGAAGTTCACCTACACTTTCACTTCGACGGACGATTATTTGTTGATGCCCGAATTCGAAGGTACTATCTTCATAGATGGCGAAGAAAAGAAGATGGACGGTCGTTATTTCTCGATCGAAAAAGGGCAAGAAATCACAGTCCGCTACGAAATATTCGATGAATACGAAGAAGACGAAATATTCATTACATTACTGAATATGGAAAATTATAAAAAGTACATGACTGACCTTTCAAACAATCATCTCGAAAACATCGAAACTAATACTAGTGCCACGACGATTCTAGAAGCCACCATCGATTCGGATGGAACATACGATTATCTATTCACATCGATCGAATACGAGCGAGGAATGAAAGTATTCATAGACGATGAAGAAGTCACCCCTGATATAATTTTGGATGCCTTGATAGGAATGCCTATCGAAAAAGGACATCATAAAATAAAGATAACTTACGTTCCAAGAGGATTAAAGTTGGGTTCTATAATATCTATCGCATCCGTAGGAATGACGGTGTTCTATTTACAAAGAAGAAAAAAAGTACTATAATAAAATTCAAGTTGGAGGTATCATAATGAAATTGAGCATAATCATTCCTGCAAAAAACGAGGAAGAAAATATCGATACAATATATAATACAGTGAAAACCGTTTTCGAAAACATAAGATACGAAGTCATCTTTATCGACGATGGTTCGGACGACAAGACTTTCAAAGTATTAGAGTCGGTCTATAAAAGAGATAAAGACCATGTCAAAGTTGTCTGCTTCAGTAGGAACTTCGGTAAGGACGCGGCTATATATGCCGGTTTGGAAAGTGCTGTCGGCGAATACACTGCAATCATCGACGCGGACATGGAACAAAATCCTAGTTACCTACTCAAAATGTTGACATTTTTGGATAACAATCCCGACTACGATCAGGTTGCTATGAAAATCAAAGAACGCAAAGCAGGTAGTGCCATAAAAAGATTTGGCGGTAAGATGTTTTATAAAGTCATGAACGTTCTTTCCGACACCAAATTTTCGAACGACGTTTCGGATTTCCGCATGTTCCGTTCTAATGTTCGAGAAGCTCTTTTGAGTTTACCTGAAAAGAACAGATTTTCGAAGGGAATATTCAGTTGGATCGGTTTCAATACTAAATTGATGGAATACGAAGTAGGAACTCGTACTAAAGGTGTTACCAAATTCAACTTCAAAGCATCCGTCAAGTATGCCTTGAATGGAATCGTTGGTTTTTCAGTAAAACCCTTGAGAGTAGCAACTGTTTTGGGAGTAATTACATCGATAAGTGGATTTATATATCTACTGTACATCATCATCAAAACTATAACCGTCGGTCCCGATGCACCGGGATTTGCTACGATCGTTTGTCTAATTCTCTTCCTCGGTGGAATACAACTTTTGAGCATCGGAATATTGGGAGAATACTTAGGTAAAACTTTTGTCGAGACAAAAAATCGCCCAGTCTATGTAGCGAGAAAGAAATTGGGATTGGATGAAGATATATTATAAATAAGAGAGAGTAGAATTTCTCTTTTTTTTCCATATAAAAACCCCATTTTCTATTTGAGAAACGAGGTTTACTTGAGTTCATAACCAATTTTTAATTTGATCCATTCTTTTGAGTTTCTTTTGTTACATATTTTAAGACTTCCAAAATTTTTACTTCTTCGTCATGCGTTTCCAAAGCACTGACTTCTATTTTTCCGTCTACCAATTTGTAACGACCATATGTTACATTCAATTTACCGTTTTCATCTTTCGATTCGTCGGTATATATGATGTAATCCAAATTGGAGTCGTCATCACGATAAGTCGCGATGACACCTACCATTTTTCCATCAATTAATTGTTTTTGAGATATGTCCATTGCAAAATTCCTCCATTTCATTCTTTATACTATCTACTCCATAAAGCATCTGTCCCATATAAGGATGTAATGCAACATAATCTTCGATACTAGAACCTTCCGGTAGTGCATAAACATCTCCGTCTTCTCTAGGTACTCGAGAATCACTATCGAGAATTACACCAAAAGATTCCATGTTTTTAGGAAGGCGATATAAGATATAGTTAGAAGGAACCAAGAGTCCTCCTGATATAGCATTAGGTCTCACTGCATTCAAAGCATCTAGATCTCCACCTTTGAGTTTTCTTATCAGACCTTCTGCTCCGTTCAAGATGAATTTCAAATCCGACTGAATTCCGACAAAATCTTCGGGATTTTTCACACCATAATAGATTACACAATCGTTCAAAGATGCTACTCCTAACATCCCATCCGTCTTACTAGAAGATATTTTATAAAGTTGATATCCTTTAGGAACTCGAAGTGCAGGATGGCCTTCCCAAGTTATACTTTCAGGTACTACAAAACGTTCATTATTTTCAGTTTCTACAATCGAATCATGCGAACCTTCTTCTACGATAGCGTTCGGTTTATTCAAATCTTCGTTCGTATTTTCCACTGTATTTTCATGCATGCGAATATTGATGCCACTCTGACTTAAAGACGAAACCAATAACATGCTCGCAGCTCCTATGGCCACTCCTTTTATAAAAGTTTTTGATGTACCTACTTTATTATTTATATTGTCCATATCTCATCTTCCTCTCTTATTTTACATCATATCAAATCGACGTATGAATGACAATCTATTGTCGAACGATTTTACACAAAGTATACGAAAAAGTATAAGTGAGGAATCACTTATTTTAGATGCAATCAATTCATTGAAGGAATATGGCTTGACTAATCGAGATAGACAATCATTCCCGTTTTTGATAATTGGCTGTCATATTAAACAGCTCTCTTACAATATAATTATACTTCGAAATGTCTTTAAACACTAGAATAAAAGACATTTGTTATCCACAGAAGGCTGTAAATACTAACAAAGATGTTTTTTTACTCTATTACTAAAAAGTTAATAAAAGTCTAAAATTACAAAAGTCTATTGTTTTATAGACATTTATAGATAGTTTTTAGCAGAAGGTAGACTTTTTGTCGGCGGGGTGTCGGATCTCATAATTTTATAGGTAAGTTGGCAGTAAAAAAAATCACTTTCGCCTATCAATATTATCGGAACCTAGTAGGCTTTTACTACCATTTTAAAATCTCATAGTTTAATGGTAAGTGCATTTCGTTTAGTAACTCTTCTTTTGTTATTATACCGTTGTTATTGATATAATTTTCGATCAAGCAAGCTAGATTCTCTATTAACTTGTTAAAATCATTTTTAGGTAAAATGTTTTTAATACAAATAAGTAGTCCTAACGTATCATTTAACCCACTTCTATTATTACTTAAATCAAACTTTTTGTGTTCTTCTGTTTTATGTATTAGAAGTTTACGATCTATATCATTAAAAAATATTTCATCGTGTGCAGTATTATTTCGCTTATGTACCATAAGTTGTAGTTGTGTATATAAATGTTTTATTTTAGTATCTTTAAAATTACATATATTATCTTTTATTATTCTTTGATCTGTTTTTTTCATAATGTTATATAAGTCTTTTATCAAACCAAAACTTAATACTTTACTAATAACCCAAAAAGGTACAAAGTTATAAGTATTGATATAATATTCAACTGCTATATTATTCTTTTTCTTTTCTTCTATTTGTTGTTTGAATATTCCCATGATTTTATTAAGGTATGTATGTGTCGTATTATAATTTTCTTTATCTAAGTAATTAGTCTCTTTAAAACCGTATGTACTGCAAAATTGATTTACTATTGCATTTTTTATTATGTTCTCTATATCTAACAATGTATTTAAAAATAACATTTTTAATTCTCGATCAAACTTATAAAGGCTATATATATTATCAAAAGAAACATTGTTTTTGTATCTATTGTCTTTAATAAATAAATCCTTATAACCCATTATTACATAATAATTTTGTTGTTTTAGTATTTCTTTTGTTCTTTCTTCATTATTAACAACTATACCTTTACTTTTCATATAACTTATTAGTTCGTTTATTGTTAAGTATGTTTTTGTTTTCATAGATACCACCTAATACAATTGTACAATAAATAACAATAATAAGATAGTTGATTTAATAAAAAAAAGACTGACAAACCAATAGGTCGCCAGTACAACCACATAAAATTATTATGTAGTAATAATAGTATATGCAATTTTTAAATAATATTCCCTAAAAAAATGACTGACAAACCAATAGGTCGCCAGTACTAACAACCAACATTATACACTATTTTTCATTATTGTCAAGTTTCGTTTTCGAATTTTTCAAGATAATTTGATTAGTATATGATAATGTCTTAA
>CAOJEC010000030.1 GCA_948433885.1 uncultured bacterium
CATTTACAGTGAATGACACGAGTAAAGGAAACGGAGCACTAACATATCCAGTAGGTTTGATAACCGCAGATGAAATAGTAGCAGCAGGGTCGGGAAAATTTAGAACAGCAAATAGTAAATATTATTTATATCGAGGATCAAGTTATTATTATTGGTCACTCTCGCCTTGCGATTATGACTTTAATACTCACATATTCATTGTGTATATTAACGGCTACATGGGCTTTGCTGTTGTCACTGACACTAGTGGTGCCGTCGCGCCGGTTATCAATCTGAGTGCAGAATACGTGAAAACATTGAGGGGTACAGGAACTATGACGGATCCTTACCAAGCTTAGAACCGGACAGTTTTAGTTAAAGACAGTATTTAAAGGAAAAAATAAGAGAAAATCGTGGTTCCAGTTGATGACTATGGGGCTGAAAGCTAGATAAAATGGGAGTTTTGCTCCCATTTTTATATGCAAAAATACCCATTTAAGGGCTCATTTTTAAAATATAAGATTTTTGATAAGTTACACGTCGGTTAATACAAAATTGAAAGGTATCCTAATATATCTTAAGGAGTCTCTAGCTAGCTTAAATAGGGTGTAACCCACTTGAAAAATAGACATCTTTCTTCTATGCTTTCCTTTAACTATATCATAATATCCTATCTTAACATCTTTATGATACTTGCCTTTATGTCTAGTTATATACCAACACAAGACAAAAATAAAATGCATATGCACATGCAGGTATATCATCGAGTAAAATTGTAAACTTCTTCGAGATGTATTGGATTTTTTTAAATCATAGCCATTGGACTTTTGATCTTTGAATATTAGAATTAAATAAAAAGAGATCGCATTCTTAAAAGAGATGGTAATTATCTATATATAGGAAAGAAAAAGTTTTTTGTTTCATCATGCAATATCGTTTTTGTGAAACATTTGTGAAAACTTTCGAAAAAGTACTTGAAATATGGCGAATAGTCGCGTATAATGATGTTTGGTTTGACTGCTTAGATGTGGGAGGTTGCTGATACACCACGATGAGTTGACGGAATTTTAGTGGTATTTGTCAGGTAATTCGCACGGAGCAAGTTTATACTAGATGTAAACGAAGGGAGGACATGCAAATGTCAAACAACAAAATACGTATTAGACTGAAAGCGTTCGATCATAGATTGCTCGACACTGCTTGCAGTAAAATACTAGAAACTGTTAAGAGAACTGGGGGAGAGATATCAGGACCAGTACCACTTCCAACTGAGATTGAGAAGATTACTATCTTGAGAGCTGTTCATAAGTACAAAGATTCGAGAGAACAATTCGAAAAACGTACACACAATAGACTCATCGATATCAAAAACCCAAGCAAAGAGACTATCGATGCACTAGGACGTTTAGACGTACCGAGCGGTGTCGGAATCGAAATCAAAACAAAATAGAAAAGACGGAGGAATAAGAGATGAAAGGAATCTTAGGTCGTAAAGCGGGGATGACCCAAGTCTTTACGAAAGAAGGAAAAGTAATTCCTGTCACAGTCATCGAAGTAGAACCGAATGTCGTAACTCAAGTTAAGACAGTCGAAACTGACGGCTACAACGCTGTTCAACTCGGTTACTTGGACAAGAAAGAAAAGAATGCTACTAAGGCTAGCATCGGTCATGCTAAAAAAGCAAACACAAATCCTAAGCGCTTCTTAAAAGAAATCAGAGACGTCGAAGTTTCCGATTATGCGCTAGGTCAAGTATTAACTTCTAGCGTATTCGCAGCAGGAGAGATAGTTGATGTAACAGGTACATCTAAAGGAAAAGGTTTCCAAGGTGTAATCAAAAGACACGGACAATCTGAAGGGCCAAAAACTCATGGTTCTAGATATCATAGAAGACCAGGTTCAATGGGAACTATGCGTCCGATGCGTGTTCTAAAAGGTAAAAAACTTGCTGGACATATGGGTAATGAAACCGTAACTGTCCAAAATTTGGAAATCATCGAAGTGTGCGAGGCTGAAAATTACATCCTCGTCAGCGGTAATGTTCCAGGACCAAAAAATTCTTTAGTTTTAATCAGATCTGCAGTCAAAGGAGGAAGCGTTGCTCCAAAAGAAATAGTTTCGTTTGTCGAAGAACCGGAGGAAGTTATTGTAGAGTCTACTGAAGTCGAACCAACAGCAGTAGATGAAACTCCAGTCGACGCGTCAGTCGAAACTGAATCTACGGAAGCAACTGAAACTCCGGTTGAAGAAAAGACTGTAGAAGAAACTGAAACTCAAGAATCCGAAGAACAAGAGAAAGAGCAAGCAGAAGCTTAATCTTGGGAAAGGAGAACTTTAAATGAAAAAGACTAATGTAATCAACCTAAAAGGTGAAAATGTCAAAGAGTTAAAACTAAACGAAGCAATTTTTGGTATCGAGCCAAACGATGTAGTTTTGAAGAAAGCTTTGAGACTACAATTGGACGCAACTAGGCAAGGAACAGCAAAAACAAAAAATAGAAGAGAAGTATCCGGCGGTGGACGTAAGCCATATCGTCAAAAGGGTACAGGTAATGCTCGTCAAGGTTCTATTCGTGCTACACAATATAGACACGGTGGAATCGTATTCGGACCACAACCTCGCGATTATGGTTTCAAAACCAACAAAAAGGAAAGAGGTTTGGCTCTAAAATCAGCATTATCATATAAGGTATCTGACGGTGAATTAATCGTCATCGACAACATCGATTTCAAGGATATCAAAACCAAAAATGTCAAAGAGTTGATAACAAACTTAAAATTGGAAGGAAAAGTATTATTCGTAACTAAGGGTGAAGCAGAGAACCTCTATATGGCTACTCGCAACTTAGGTTATGCCGATGCTATCATGGCTGAAGATTTGAACGTTTTGGATATCGTCAACTCAGATACGATCGTATTCGATTTAGAAGCGATTCAATATGTCGAGGAGGTGCTTAACTAATGCATTACGGAGATATTATCATTGCACCAGTTATCACTGAAAAATCAAGTGCCGTTTCAAGTGACGGCAAAACATACGTCTTCAAATGTAATAAAGACGCAAACAAATTCCAAATCAAAGACGCTGTCGAGAAAGCATTCAATGTCAAGGTAGCTAAAATAACTACTTTGAATACGAAGGCAAAAGATAGAAGAGTCGGAAGATATACAGGAAAAACAAAAACTTATAAGAAAGCATATGTCACACTCGTCGATGGTGACAAAATAGAGTTATAGGAGGGACTAAGAGATGGCAATCAAAAAATATAAACCTACCACAAACGGTAGACGCGGAATGTCAACACTTCTAAATGAAGAGATCACTACTAGTACTCCAGAAAAGTCTCTACTTGTCTCTAAGAACAAGAGCGGTGGTCGTAACAACTTAGGTAGAACGACAGTCAATCACATCGGTGGAGGTGCTAAACAAAAATATCGTATTATCGATTTCAAACGCGATAAGCACGATGTTCCAGCACGTGTCGCTACTATAGAATACGACCCAAATAGAAGTGCAAACATTGCATTGCTAATATATAAAGATGGTGAAAAGAGATATATCTTGGCACCTAAAGATTTGAAAGTCGGAACTATCGTCGTAAGCGGCGAGAATGCCGATATCAAAGTCGGTAATGCTTTGCCTTTAGCAAGTATTCCAGTTGGTACTGTAATACACAATGTCGAATTGAAACCTGGTAAAGGTGGAGAACTTGCAAGAAGTGCAGGTACTAGTGCTCAAATAATGGGTAGAGAAGGAAAATACGTGTTACTTCGTCTTCAAAGTGGCGAGATGCGTAAAGTCTTAGGTACTTGTATTGCTACAGTAGGTGTCGTCGGAAACGAAGACTACGAACTAGTAAACATCGGTAAAGCAGGTCGTAAGAGACATATGGGCGTGAGACCTACCAATAGAGGTTCAGTCATGAACCCTAACGATCACCCACATGGTGGTGGTGAAGGACGTACTCCAGTAGGACGTAAAGCACCGATGACACCTTGGGGTAAACCAGCACTCGGTCTCAAGACCCGTAAGAATAAGAAAGCATCTGACAAGTTGATAGTCAGTAGAAGGAAGAAATAGGTGAATAGATAATGGCAAGAAGTTTAAAAAAAGGACCTTACGTCGCTAAACATCTTATGAAAAAAGTCCAAGCGGCTAAAAATAGTCCAAAAAAAGAAGTTATCAAGACTTGGTCTCGTCGTTCGACTATTTTTCCTGATTTCATAGGACTAACATTTGCAGTACACAATGGAAAGGATTTCATTCCTGTCTATGTTACTGAAGATATGGTCGGCCACAAGTTAGGTGAGTTCGCGTTGACTCGTAAATTCACTGGACACGGCGGAAATAAGTAGGAGGGATAGACAATGGAAGCATACGCAATACATAAGGGCGCTATCGTTGCTCCACGAAAAGCTAGAATGACAATCGATCTCATAAGAGGTAAGAAAGTCTCAGAGGCAAGAGCAATTTTAGCCAATACAAATACTAAATCTAGTAGACTCATCGTCAAAGTCCTCAATTCCGCAGCAGCAAATGCTACGAACAATATGGGAATGAAGGAAGAAGACTTAGTCGTATCTGAATGTTTTATCAATCCAGGACAGACTATCAAGAGAATCAAGTTCGGAAGTCGTTCACGTGTAAATAGACACGATCATAGAACGAGTCATATAGTAGTAAAAGTTTCAGATGGAAAGAAAGCTGAAACAGTTAAGGAGGCAAAATAATGGGACAAAAGGTCAATCCTAATGGATTCAGATTAGGTGTCAATAAAGACTGGAAGAGTAAATGGTATTCTAGTAAGAACGATTTTGCTGACAAACTTTTAAATGACATTAAAGTTCGTGAATATCTTTTCAAAAAACTCAAAGATGCAGCAGTTTCTAGCATCGTCATCGAAAGAGATACGAAGAGAACGAACGTCAAGATTTCAACTGCAAGACCTGGTGTCATCATCGGTCAAGGTGGTAAAGAGATCGAAGTTCTTCGTAATGAACTTAAGAAATTGACTGGAGAAGAAATCTACGTTCAAATCGTAGAGGTCAAAAATCCAGATATGAATGCACAATTGGTAGCAGATTCTATTGCAAACCAAATTGCCAATAGAGCATCATTTAGAAATGCTCAAAAACGCGCAATCAGAAACACTATGAAGGCAGGAGCTAAAGGTATCAAAACTAAAGTTTCAGGTCGCTTGGGTGGTGCTGAAATTGCGAGAAGCGAAGGTTATACTGAAGGTACTGTACCTCTTCATACGCTCCGTGCAAATATCGACTACGCTACTAGCGAAGCCGATACTACATATGGAAAAATCGGTGTAAAGGTATGGATCTACAAAGGTGAAATATTGGGTGTTCCTACTTTCGAAGAAGAATTGGAAGCAAACAATAGACGTCCACAAGATAATAGACGTCGTGGAGGCAACCGTGATGATAGAAGAGGAAATAGAGACAATAGAAACCACAACGATAACAAAGAGAGAGATGTAAAGGGAGGTAATTCACATGTTGATGCCAAAGAGAGTTAAATATCGCAAACCTCATCGTCTATCTTATGAAGGAAAATCGAAAGGTAATACCGAACTTCATTTCGGTGAATACGGATTACAAGCAACCGAAGGTGGATACGTCAATTCTAAACAAATAGAAGCAGCACGTATTGCCATGACACGTTATATGAAACGTGGAGGTAAAGTTTGGATCAACATCTTCCCACACTTGGGAAGAACGGCAAAACCTTTGGGAGTTCGTCAAGGAACAGGTAAAGGTTCAGTCGAAGAGTACGTTGCAGTAGTCAAAGAAGGCAAGATAATGTTCGAAGTCGGACAAGTATCCGAAGAGATCGCTCGTGAAGCACTTCGCCTTGCTTCTCATAAACTCAGCGTAAAGACTAAGATAGTCAGTAAAGAAAGTGGTGTTAATTAATGAAAGCAGAAGAAATTAGAAAATTGACACTCGAAGAAATCAATAAAAAAGTCGTCGAATGTAAAGATGAACTATTCCGTTTGAGAATGAAACAGTCAAACGGTATGCTTCGCGAAACTCATCAAATAAATGAACTACGCAAGAATATCGCAAGACTCAAGACAGTCGCAAACGAAAAAATGAATGGAGGTAACTAATCATGAGTGAAACTAAAAAAGTAACTCTAGTAGGTAGAGTAGTAAGCGATAAAATGGATAAAACGATCACGGTTTTAGTTGAAACTCAGAGAAAACATCCATTGTATGGTAAGATGGTAAAATATTCTAAAAAGTACCATGCCCATGATGAAAATAATGAAGCTAAAATAGGAGATACAGTTAAGATAGTACAAACTAGACCACTCGCTAAGACAGTCAACTACGAACTAGTACAAGTGCTCGAAAAAGCTGTAATCTTATAATAGGAGGTAACTTATGATACAACCAGAAAGTAGATTAAAAGTTGCCGATAACTCAGGAGCAAGAGAAATCTTGGTCATCAGAGTATTGGGTGGAAGTAAAGTTAGATACGCTAACATCGGTGACGTCGTAATCGGAACAGTCAAAAAGTCTCTTCCGAATGGAAACGTCAAAAAAGGTAAAGTAGTTAAGGCAGTTATAGTCAGAAGCGTAGAAGGCAAAAGAAGAGCTGATGGAAGTTACATCAAGTTCGACGATAATGCTTGCGTATTGATAAAGGAAGACAAGTCACCTATCGGTACTCGTGTTCTAGGACCAGTTGCGAGAGAACTTCGTGATAAAGAATACATGAAGATCGTCTCATTGGCTCCGGAAGTTTTATAGGAGGATGAACTCATGAAAATAAAAGTTGGAGATAATGTCAAAGTAATCGCCGGTTCTGACAAAGGAAAAACTGGCAAAGTAATTAAGACTTTGAAAAATGAGAACCGCGTCATCGTCGAAGGCGTTCATGTCGTCAAAAGACATATGAAGCCTAATCGTATGAATGAAGTGGGTGGAATCATCGAAATCGAAAGATCTATCGATGCATCCAATGTAAAACTTGTTGAGGAAACTCAAAAAAAGGCGACTAAAGATGCTAAAACTACTACAAAGAAGAAAAGTACGAAGGAGAGTGAAAAATAATGACAGAATTTAAGAAAATGTACGAAGAAAAAATCGTCAAAGAATTGACTGATGAATTTCACTATACTTCGAAAATGCAAGTGCCAAAACTCGAAAAGATCGTCATCAACATAGGTTGTGGCGACGGTGCTCACGATGAAAAGTACATCGAGGCAGCTGTTCGTGAATTAGCATTGATATCTGGTCAACAACCAGTAACTACGAAGGCAAAAAAGTCTATCGCAGGATTCAAAATAAGAGAAGGAAACGTTATAGGTACTAAAGTTACACTTCGTGGTGACAATATGTACAACTTCTTCGAAAAGTTAGTCAAGATCGTTTTACCAGCAGTGAGAGATTTTAGAGGTATTTCCAATAAAGCTTTCGATGGTAAAGGAAACTATACTTTAGGTTTGAAGGATCAATTGGTCTTTCCTGAAGTAGTCTATGACGATGTAGTCAAAGTAAGAGGTATGGACATCGTGTTCGTAACTACTGCTAAGACTAACGAAGAAGCATTGAAATTGTTAAGTGGCTTTGGAATGCCATTTAGAAAGTAGGAGAGCAGAATGGCAAGAAAGAGTTTAGTTATTAAAAATGAACGTAAACCTAAATTCAAGGTTCGCGAATATACACGTTGTAAGAGATGTGGACGTCCACATGGTGTACTACGTAAATACAAATTATGCCGTATTTGCTTTAGAGAACTTGCTAACGAAGGCAAAATTCCAGGCGTAAGAAAATCAAGTTGGTAGGAAGGAGAAGGGTTAATTATGACTGATATTATAGCAGATATGCTTACGAGAATTCGTAATGCTAACATTATGAAATACGATACTGTCGAAGTCTTAGGTTCTAAAATGACTTTGGAAATTGCTAGAATCCTCAAGGATGAAGGTTACATTTCTGAATATAAAGAAGAAAAGAGTAAGACAGGAAACAAGATAACTTTGAGTCTAAAATATGCTAATAATAAAAAAGAAAAAGTTATCACAGGACTTAAACGCATCAGTAAACCAGGTTTGCGCGTATACGCAAAAGCTTCTGAACTTCCTAGAGTTTTGAATGGTCTTGGAATAGCGATCGTTTCGACTAGCCAAGGTGTCATGACCGACAGAGAAGCAAGAGGTAAAGGACTAGGAGGCGAAGTACTTGCCTACGTTTGGTAAGGAAGATAAGTATGAGCAGAATAGGAAATAGAAAACTCGAGATTCCTAGTGGAGTTACTGTGACAATCGAAGGCAATGCCATCAATGTCAAAGGTCCAAAAGGGGAACTCGGATTAAATTACGATAGTCTCGTCGATGTCGTCGTCAATGACAATGTCGTCGAGGTCACAAGAAAAAATGAAACAAACACAGCAAAAAGTTTACATGGAACGACAAATTCTTTGATAGAGAATATGCTCGAAGGTGTAAGCAAAGGTTTTGAAAAAGGTCTAGAAATAAATGGTGTCGGTTACAAATTCAATGTATCAGGCAACAAATTGAACATTACAGCAGGTTTTTCTCATCCAGTAGTCATGGATGTTCCTGCAGGTTTGAGTGTAGAGCAAATTAGCAATACGGAAATTACGATAAAAGGAATCGATAAGCAGAAAGTTACCGAGTTTGCGGCTAACATTCGCGAGTGGAGAAAACCTGAACCTTATAAAGGTAAAGGAATTCGTTACAAAGGCGAATATGTACGTCGTAAAGAAGGTAAGAAAGCTGCTAAGTAAGGGTAAGGAGAGATATATATGATAAAAAAAGAAGCGAACAACACTCTCAGACAGAGAAGACACGCTAGAGTTAGAAGAAAAGTATCAGGAACTAAAGAGATACCAAGACTCAACGTATTCAGATCCAACGCCCAAATATTTGCTCAAATAATCGACGATGAAAATGGCGTAACACTTGCCAGTTCATCATCACTCGAACTTAAAATCAAGAATGGTGGAAATGCCGAAGGTGCTGCTTTGGTCGGTAAGGATATTGCCGAAAAAGCAAAGAAGGCTGGTATTAAATCAGTAGTCTTCGACCGCGGTGGCTACCAATATCACGGTCGTGTACAGTCACTTGCTGAGGCTGCACGCGAAGCGGGATTAGAATTCTAGGAGGAACTCATGGAAAAAGAAGAAGTCAAGAAAAACGAATCTCGTGAATTCAAAAGAAACCAATCTAGAGATAGAGATAATAGAAGAAACAACAATGGACCTAAAGAAAAACTATTGAATGGTCAAGTCGTCAACATTGCACGTGTAACTAAAGTTACTAAAGGTGGTAGACATATGCGTTTTGCTGCTACTTATGCTGTCGGTGATGGCAAAGGCTTGATCGGACTCGGAACTGGTAAAGCGAACGAAGTACAAGATGCTATCAAAAAAGCAGAGCAAGCTGCAAGTAGAAACCTCATCAAAGTTGCTTTGGTAGATGGAAGAACACTTCCTCACGATGTGACAGGTAAATGTGGTAAAGCTTCAGTATTACTCAAGAAAGCTAAACCAGGTACTGGTGTAATTGCCGGTGGTACAGCTCGTATCATTTTGGAACTTGCAGGTGTTAAAGATGTCGTATCTAAGAGTTTAGGTTCTAATACGAAGGTCAATGTCGCTAAGGCAACAATCGACGCATTGAAATCTGAACGTACGGCTGAGCACATCGCAAGTCTACGCGGCAAGAAAGTGGAGGAACTATAATTATGAAATTAGAAAATTTAAGTGCAACTCCAGAATTTAAGAGTCGTAAGAGAGTCGGCCGTGGACCAGGAAGCGGAATGGGTAAAACTTCCACTCGTGGTCAAAAAGGTCAAAAATCTAGAAGTGGTGTATCTATTCCAGCTTGGTTCCAAGGTGGACAAAGCCCACTATATAGAAGAATACCTAAGCGTGGTTTTAACAACAAGCAATTCGAAACGAAATATGCAGTCATCAACTTATCCGATTTGAATAGATTCGAAGATGGCGATGTCGTTACACCAGAGCTATTGAAAGAAAAAGGTATCATCAAAAAACAACTTAATGGTGTTAAGGTGTTAGGTAATGGTGAACTAGAAAAGAAAATCACAGTAAAAGCACAAAGATTCTCAAGTAAAGCCGTTACGAAAATTGAGAGTAAGGGCGGAAAAGCAGAGGTGATTTAGATGTTTAAACGTCTAAAAGGCTTCTTTGGTCCGACTAACAAAGATTTGAGGCATAGGATATATTTCACTGTGTTCGCTTTGGCTATATTCTCACTCGGGACTAGTATAGTCGTACCGGGAGCTAAAACTATAACAAAAGATTTAGGATTTTTGGAATTATTGAATGTCATGACTGGTGGAGGATTGAAAACATTTTCAATTTTCGCACTAGGTGTCATGCCATATATAACTGCAACTATCCTCACACAGTTGCTGCAAATGGATATAGTACCATATTTTTCAGAACTGAAAGAAGAAGGAGCGGCGGGAAGACAAAAGATCAATAAGATAAACCGTTATTTGGGTATATTGTTTGCCCTCATACAAGGTTACATTTTCTCATATGCTTTCTTGAAAAGCCAAGGATCACTAGCTATAATGAAAAGTGCACTCGTCTTGACGGGTGGTACAGCATTCCTCTTATGGTTGGGCGATGAGATTACGAAGAAAGGAATCGGAAACGGTCTTTCTCTCATGATCATGGCGGGTATCATACAAGGGATACCGGCCGTATTCTTGAGTGCATACGATTCGTTCATCGGAAGTGGAACTTACCAAATGTGGTTCGGAATACTCGCTTTCGTCATGTTTACGTTAGTGTATTTGCTCATAATCGTGGGAGTCATTTGGATACAAGAGGCCGAAAGAAGAATCCCTGTTCAATATTCGAATAGAACAGCTTCATCATACAAAGGTGAGAAGAC
The DNA here is from genome assembly GCA_948433885.1 of uncultured bacterium. Classification (GTDB taxonomy): domain Bacteria; phylum Bacillota_I; class Bacilli_A; order RF39; family UBA660; genus RUG11867. Next base: position 10,895 of record CAOJEC010000030.1, read on the forward strand.
TTTCTTACCGATCAAATTGAATTCGGCGAGTGTCATGCCAGTCATCTTTGCAAGTGCAATAATCGGTATACCATCGTTAATTGCAGAATTTGTAAACAAGGACGGCTTTACTAAGTTTGTCGAGAATTATATTTCTTACAATTCTTGGCCTGGATTGGTCCTATACGTAGTACTGATCTACATATTCGGTTATGTATATACGAAGATGGTCATGAATTCCGAAGAGATGGCCGAAAACTTGGATAAAGCACATGCCTATATTCCAGGTATTACGCCAGGAGAAGCGACGAGTAAATATTTGAGAAATTCTATTTCTAAACTTACTGTCGTCGGAAGTTTGTTCCTGATCGTATTGGCAGTCATGCCGATTCTATTTACAAAAGTGACGGGCTTGAGTAGTGCAGTCACAATCGGAGGAACTGGACTTTTGATAGTATGTGGTGTATGTCTAGAGACGTACAAACAAGTCGAAAGTAGTGCGGTTTCGAGAAATTATACTACTTCCAAAAGAAGAAGGCGTTAAACATTGAAAAATGTCTTATTTATCGCACCACCTGCGGGTGGAAAGGGAACCATAAGTGAGAAGTTGGTAGCCGAATTTGGTTACGAACATATATCGACTGGCGATTTGCTTCGAGAGATAGATAAAACTACTCCATTGGGCAAAGAAGTAGACGATAGATTGAAGATGGGGAAACTTATCGACGACGATTTGGTTCTCAAATTACTGAAAGAAAAACTAGAAACATTAGAAGGTAAACCTTTCATATTGGATGGTTGCCCTAGAAATTTAGCCCAAGCACAAAAGTGCGACGAATTGTTCGCCGAGATGGGTTTATCGTTGGACGTGGTCATAGAATTGAAAGTTCCTTATGACGTCGTCCTTAATAGAGCAATTGGACGAATTACTTGTCCAAAGTGCAAATCTATTTACAATACGGTTACTAAAAAACCTCGTAATCTTGGTATATGTGATAGCTGTGGTGAAAATTTGATTCATCGAAGTGATGATAATGAAGAGACGTTCCGTACGAGATACGACGCATTTGTCGAAGTCACCGAACCTATTGCAGACTTTTATAAAGATCGCGGTATTTATGAAGCGATCGATGGATTGCACGATGTTTACGAAGAGACAGTGAGTGTGCTTCGAAAATGATCGTCATCAAAACAGAGGAAGAGATTACCAAGATGAGGGCTGCGGGTCATTTGAATTATTTGACTCGCGAACATTTGAAGTCGATTATACGTCCTGGTATTACAACTAGGGAAATAGATGAAGCAGCCGGGGAGTTCATCGAAGCTCACGGTGGGATACCTAGTAGCAAAGGCTATGAAGGATATCCCGGCAACATTTGTGTATCAGTAAATGAAGAAGTCGTCCATGGTATAGGGTCCGACAGGGTCCTAAAAAATGGAGATATCGTTTCTTTGGATATCGTCGTCGAGTTGGATGGATATCAGGCGGATGCTTGTGAAACTGTTCCTGTTGGCGACATCAACAAAGAAAAGGCTTATTTGCTCAAGCATACCGAAGGTGCTTTGTATGCTGGTTTGAACGAAATCAAAGCGGGAGTGAAGCTCGGGTGTGTGAGTGCAAGAATAGAGGATTACGCTAAAAAGCATAATTTAGGAGTCGTTAGAGAACTCGTCGGACACGGCATAGGTCGTGAAATGCACGAAGAACCAGATGTTCCAAATTATGGTAAATACAATACGGGCATAACTTTGAAAGCAGGTATGACTTTGGCTATCGAACCTATGTTGACTGCAGGTAAGAGATATGTACGTATATTGAACGACGATTGGACGATCGTGACACAGGATAAAAAACCTAGTGCTCATTTCGAACATACGATAGTCGTTCGTGAGGACGGATACGAAATTTTAACAGGAGAGTGAACATGGCTAAAGAAGATAAATTTAAGGTAGAAGGTAAAGTTGTAAAAGTTTGTCACGATATATATGAAGTGGATTTGGCTTTACCTAACGATAAAACAGCTACCATATTTGCTCACGTTTCTGGTAGAATGCGAAAGAACGTCATTCGTATTCTACCAGGCGATACAGTGGTAGTTGAGATGTCACCATATGACACAAAACGTGGGCTAATAACTTATAGAAAGTAAGGAGAAAGTACTAATGAAAGTAAGACCATCAGTAAAACCAATGTGTTCAAAATGCAAAATCATCAGAAGAAAAGGAAAAATCATGGTAATTTGTGAAAATCCAAAACACAAACAAAGACAAGGTTAGGAGGAAGTAATATATGGCACGTATAAAGAATGTTGAGTTACCAAACAATAAAAAAACTTTTATCGGTTTGACACATATTTACGGTATCGGACAAGCAACCGCTAAGGATATTTGTAAAAATGCTAAAGTCGATGAAAATAAAAAGATAGGAGATCTATCCAACGAAGAAATCGCAAGTCTTCGTGGAGAAATCGATAAACACTTAGTAGAAGGTGAACTTCGTCGTGAAGTTCAAATGAACATCAAAAACAAGATGGAAATAAACTCTTATCAAGGTGTTAGACACAAAAAAGGTTTACCTGTTCGTGGGCAAAGAACTAGTCGCAATGCGAAGACTCGTAAGGGTAAAGGTAAAGTAGTCGCTAATAAGAAAAAAGTAGGTAAGTAGGAGGATTAAATTATGGCTTATAATAGAAGAAAAAGAAAAGTTAAAAAGACTGTCGTCGAAGGTCAGGCTCATATCCATTCAACTTATAACAATACAGTCGTTACTATCACTGATACTGAAGGAAATGCGATCAGTTGGGCTTCTGCTGGTACAATCGGTTACAAAGGTTCTAAGAAAAAAACACCTTTTGCAGCTGGTATGAGTGCTGAAGCTTGTGGTAAAGTAGCTTACGATATGGGTATGCGTAAAGTAGAAGTTTTCGTAAAAGGTCTCGGTAATGGTAGAGAAAATGCCATTCGTAGTTTACAAACTGCCGGTTTGGAAATAACTGCTATCAACGATACGACACCTGTACCACACAACGGATGTAGACCACCAAAACGTCCAAGAAATTAGTTAGAGGGGTGAAACGATGACACTAAATTTTGAAAAACCTGAATACAAAATAAAGGAATATAATGAAAGTAACTTCTATGGGAAGTTCGAATTAGAACCACTAGAAAGAGGATTCGGAACGACTATCGGTAATGCACTTCGTCGTGTAATGCTATCTAGTCTTCCGGGATCTGCTATCACTTCAGTGAAGATCGAAGGAGTAATGCACGAATTCCAAAAGATAGATGGAATTTTAGAAGACGTCACTACTATCGTTCTTAACTTGAAGAGTTTAGTTATCAAAAATCATACTGGTGAATCTAAGACTTTACATTTAGTCAAGAAAGAAGAAGGACCTGTATATGCTAGCGATATCGAATGTGATGCTGATATAGAGATCATCAATCCCGATTTGGTAATCGCAAATATCGTAGCAGGTGGATCTTTGGATATGACTATCACAGTCGGATGCGGTAGAGGTTATGTAGATGCAGCAGCGAACAAAGCCATTTTGGGAAATAATTTGCAAGTTGGAGAAATCGCCATCGATAGTCTATATTCTCCTATCGAGAGAGTATATTTCGAAATCGAACCTGCTCGTGTAGGACACAGTGAAAATTACGATAAGCTAGTCATGCACGTGTTCACGAATGGTGCGATGACTCCTGAAGAGGCAATGGCTCTATCTTCTAAGATTTTGGTCGAACATTTGAATATAATAATGGATTTGAATAACATTTCCGATTTGTCAGGTGTCATGGCCGAGAAGAAGATCGACGTCATCACTAAGACTCTCGAGACTCCTATCGAAGAGATCGAATTCTCTGTACGTACTTATAACTGCTTGAAAAGAGCAAATATCAATACTGTACAAGACCTCATCGATAAGAGAGAAGCAGAAGTTACAAAGATACGCAATTTAGGTAAGAAGTCATTAAAAGAAGTATTGGATAAAGTAAACGAAATGGGACTTAAGTTCCACGATTAGTAGAAAGTGAGGAAAATAAATTGAGAAAACTTAATAGAGAAACTCACATCAGAAGAAGTATTTTAGCAGGGCTTACTAAGACTGTCATCGAAAACGGATATGTCGTTACGACTGAAGCTAGAGCGAAAGAGGTTAGAGTTTTGGTCGAAAAGATGATAACTTTAGGAAAAAGAGGAACTTTAGTTTCGAGAAGAAATGCCCTTGCTTTCTTACATAATGATAAGAGAGTTGTCGATATCGTATTTAACGATTTAGCGAAAAAATATGAGGGAAGAAATGGTGGATACACTAGAATCCTCAAATTGAAGGAAAGAAAAGGAGACGACGCTTTAGAAGTACGTCTAGAGTTAGTCTAATTTCCGATGAGCAAAGCAAATAGTTTTGCTTTTTTTGTTACACGTGTAGATTGATTTAATGTTTTCGATACAAAACATTCGTTGTACATTGACAATACAAAAGATGTTTTGTATAATTGTGATTGTAAGAAGTTATTCTTACAAAATATTGGTCAAAAACTGTAATTGGTTTTTGATATACATAAGTCCAGTTCCTCTAGGAACTAAAACCATTTTTTGTACATACGATGCCTACGTATGTACTCTTTTTTTATTTTCTTACTTAAAAAAAGAGAGTGTGGATAATGTAATTAAAGTTGATTCAAAATAGTGATCGATTACAACTCGATATTTCATTGATTATACAATAAATATTTTGTATAATGTAGTCAAGATAGATATAACACAGTAGTCATAAAACGACAAGATATTTTTCTTGTTCGTGATAATCTATTCTAGAAGAGATGAGGCTTTATTATGAACTTAAAAACGAAGAGAATGATTTGCTTACTAATCGCGATCGCGTCAGTTCTAACGATCATAGGAAGTGTATCTTATGCATACTTCACCGCGATGGGAGAAGTCACTCCGATGGATGCGACTTTGAATACGGCGACTGTAAGTGTGAAGTTCAGTGATAATGATCTAGGATTAAATGCTGAACTTAACTTTGGAGAATCGGTTACAAAGAAATTTAAAATCGAGAACACAGGAACAGCAGACGCGAAAGTTAAAATGTTCTTCGATCAAATGATCAATACATATACCGAAGGAAGTTTGACTTACACACTTTCTTACAGTGAAACTGAAGACGGAACTTATACTGAAGTAGTTAGTAAAACAAACGTTCCTCAATCTGATAGGACTTCTAAAAAAATCTTAGCTAATAGTTTGACCATACCAGTAGGTAAAACATATTACTACAATTTAGAAATAACTTTAAATCTTTTAAGTGATGTAAATCAAGATGCCGATTTAAATGCAATATTCAATACAAAGTTCAAAGTTGAAGACATAAATTATGAACTTGACTATAGTTTGGAAACATTGAAATATTTAAATGTAACATCTAATGGTGTAAGGACTGACTTTGACACGTCGGCAACGACCGATGAAGGTGTATTCGAGATGGAAGACGACTATGGGACAAGTTATTACTATCGAGGAGCAGTGACGAACAACTATGTGAAATTTGCAGGCTTCTATTGGAGAATCATTCGAATTAATGGTGATGGATCCTTAAGAATAATGTACGACGGAACGCAAGCTTATTTGAATGGAACGGACAATGTAGGAAGATTCATCAAAACAGGACAAGCATACAATACAAATTACAATGACAACAAATATGTAGGATGGATGTATGGACCAACAGGAACGACAAAGAGTACAAGCAAAGAAGAGGCTCAGACAAATATAGAGGATTCTACAATTAAGAAAGTGGTAGATGCATGGTACAAAACGAATATAGAAGACGCAGGATATGGAAATGCAGTATCAGATACATTGTTTTGTAATGATAGAAGTATATTAGGAAAAGAAGCAACAGGTTGGATTGATGATACAGGTTTGGGATATAGAGGGAATGCAACAGCATACGGAGCTTATGCAAGAATGCGAGCGGGGTTCAGTGGATTTATAGGAGCAATGCCAACATTCATATGCTCAGAGAGAAACGATGCATTTACAGTGAATGATATAAACAAAGGAAACGGAGCACTTACTTATCCAGTAGGACTAATAACCGCGGATGAGATAGTGGCCGCAGGTTCAGGAAAGTATCAAAGAACAAACAAAAGTTATTATTTATACAAAAGCTCAAGTCATTGGTATTGGTCGCTTTCGCCTTATATTGTGAATACAAGCGGCTCTGCTATTGTGTTTATGGTGTACACTAATGGTTCCTTGAGTAACGATTATGTGAGCAACGGTTGTGCCGTCGCGCCGGTCATAAACCTAAGTGCTGAGTATGTGAAAACCTTGAAAGGAACAGGCACTATGGAAAATCCATATCAAGCCATGTGAACGAGGAGATATGAGGACATTTCGTGAATAAGACTCCAAAAAATATAGACTTTGCTCCATTTTCGGAGGAGAGAGACAGGACGTACGAAGTACGAGAAATGATCGATACAAATGTTCGATCGTTTTTTAATTAATAATTTTTTAGTCATTTTTGCAACTAATTGCACTATTTCTTTTTTTCGTGCACTTTGATTTTAATTCAAGCATGTCACGATTTCACTGTCAATAGTTTTTGAAAATGTCCTAAATTTTCATAAACATAAGCGGAAAAAT
>CAOJEC010000031.1 GCA_948433885.1 uncultured bacterium
CAATTTGAGTTTAGGTAAAAAAATAACTTGACAAGAAAAAATCAGAGAATGTGGAAAACTTTCTCTGATTTTTGTATGAAAAATAAGGTAAACAACACCAAAATTTAGTATAATTAAGTTGCAAAAAAAAATAAATACTAAACAAAATAATTGGAGGTTGTCTACATGAATTATTTTACTACAAATACATATGAATTGAAAAGAGAAATCGTCACTTTTTCTAAAAAAATGGCAAATGGTGTAAATAAAAGTACAAGTAAGTTTGTGATGGACATGCAATATGGTCTTGCTAAAAGTGGTAGTTGTCTCATATCTGAAATATCTAGAAGTCTTGATGAAGATATCAAACTAGGTTATACAGTCGAAAGATTATGTGATAACTTAGTTAATATGTATCAAGACGAAACAGAAACTATATGGAATAACTACTTAGAGGAAGTCAAAAAAAATATAAAAGACACTGATAATGTTGTCTTGTTCGATGACAGTGACATCAACAAAGAATATTCTAAAAAACTAGAAGATTTAGATAGAGTAATGGATGCATCAAGTACTGATAAGAGAATAGTAAATGGATATCACGTTTGTGAGGCTACAGTTTTAACAAAAAATGAAAAACAGCCTTTAAGCATTTATTCTCAAATATATTCTTGTAAGAGTGACAGTTTTGAAAGTAAAAACTTCTATACATTGGAAAGTATAAAGGCTGCCGAAAGAGTATGTGGAGAAGATTTCACCGGAGTATTCGATCGAGGATATGATGACAACAAAATATTCCAGTATATGACTAAACACAAACATCGATTTGTTGTAAGATTAGACGATGCGAGAACACTGTTATTTAAGGGTAAGAAGAAGAGCGTTGAGGAAGTATCTAAAACTAGAAAAGGTAAGATATTATATAAAGCTCTATTCGATAATGAAGAGTATAACTTAACCTTGTCATACACTAAAGCAGTTTTACCATGTAACAAAAAAGAATATAGCTTAGTAATCGTATATGGGTTAAGCGAAAAGCATCCGATGAAGTTACTAACAAATATAGAGATTAACGATAAAGAAGATGTTATAAGAGTGGTTAGATTATACTTATCAAGATGGCGAATAGAAGAGCACTTTAGAGGCAAGAAACAAGAGTATGACTTTGAAAATATGAGAGTAAGAACCCTAAAGAGTATGAACAACTTAAATATGTTTCTCACTATACATCTAGGGCATATAGCTATGATTTCAGATAAAATCAACAAGAACCTATTAGGTATAAAGATACTTTATGCGAGTAAGTCTTTGAAGAAAAAAGCAATAGTATGGTTAAGTCAGATAGCTAGAGGAATTAAAGGTATTCTTAGGTATGCACATACTGGAATACGAGACTGGCAGAAAATTGAGAAAAGTGAAAATATCCAATTAGAATTGAGACTATAAGAATAACTCTAACTTAGTTTTGTGAAAAAGGACATCTAACGATGCCCGAGTAAGTTGTGTTTTAATTTGTGTTTTTTGAGAATCTTTGTTCTTCTTTATGTCTTTTTCGTTGAATTTTTACTTTTGATTCTGAAAATACCTAAACTCAAAAAATATTTATAAATTGAACAACATAGATATATGTGTTATACTCAAAATATAATTTTTTAGGGAGCAAAAAATGATAAAAATTAAAAAACTACTTTTGATTATTACTTTAACACTAGCGCTTTGTGGGTGCAAAGAAAAAGATCCATATGCAGAATATGAACATTATAATTTAAATAATAAAAATCCTTTTACTTACAGTTTTTATGATGATAAAGGTCAAACTTTTACTTATGCTTTATCAATTTTGGAAAATGATAACTATGAAGATATGGATATTGGCTTGTTTTTTAAAGTAGGAAAGGATGATTATATATTATTAGATAAAGAAAATACTTGTAATGAAAAAGAAATAAATAACAACAATACATATTTTTATAATAATCTAGAAAAACAAAGTCATAAATTATACCTAGAACGTTGTATAGGTAATAAGACTATTGAATATACTCTTAATGAAGAAAAAATTGAAAAAAAAGAATTAAATTTTGATAAAAGATTAATAACTTCAAATGAAATAAATATTATATTTAATAAAATAAACAAAGTAGAAAATAACTATATTTATTATATAGGCTACGATACTAATAATATAAGTAAAGAAGAAAAAAATATAAAGTGTTCATTAATAGACTATTCTTGTATAATAGAAAACGATAAATAATTTAAGAGGGCTTTCTAAAAAAATAATATATAATATAAAAAATTAAGACTTTTTTTGGGGAATTTTAAGGGTATACTTATGAACTACCTACTGTTATAATGTAGTAAAGTGAAATAAGTACGCACATGTTCATCATTGCCATACTGAAAGAGCATGGTTATAAGTTATGATTTGCTTAATATATTATCTATGATATACTATTATGGAAATTAAGTGAGGAAATATGAAATCAATTAAAATCCTATTGCTAATTGTATATTTTATAATATTATGTAGTTGTTCAAATGAAAATTATTCAAAATTTGAACATTATAGTAACAGTGATATAAGTGATAAAGAAACAATTACTCATTCTTTCATATCCGAAGATTACCAAAATATAAACTATATTATAAGTGACATTACTAAGGAAAATTCTGATATCAAAGAATATGGATTATTATTCAAGATTTCAAAAGATGATTATATTCTACTAGATAAAATTCAAACAATATTACCAATCAATTCAGCGTTTAAATTTTACAATAATAGATTATACACAATTAGTTATTATGAAAATGCTGGGCTTTACGAATACACATTAAATCATAGCGAATATAATAAAAAGAAATTGGATTTTACCAATACTGGAACGGTAACTACAATAGAAAAAATCGATGAAGAAAATATATATTATTTAAGTTCCACTGACAACATTGGTAATTATAAAACAATAAAATGTTCATTCTCAAAAATGAATTGTGTTACTAAATAGGGTGTTCATCTAAAGCACTCTATTTTCATTTGTTGATAAAACGGATATATAATCGATTTTTCTTTAAAATTATCCTTGTTCCCAACTCCTGTTCTAACTATCTTCATTACGAAGAAATTAGAAAAATTAAATATGAGACTATTTTAAGACTATAGTCGGACTGAAAAAAGGGTATACTTATGGACTATCTACTGTTATAATGCAGTAAAGTGAAATAAGTACGCACATGTTCACTCATTGCCAATCATTGACAATTTTATAAATATGAGTAAAATAATCTACATTAATTTTGAGAGTTTCTCGGGATTAATGTAGATTTTTATAATGATTCTTATTTATAGAATGTAATTCTTATTTTGCTAAAACGAAGAGAAGTATAGGTCGTTATCCTTTTACTTCTCTTTTTCTTTTTAAGGGGGAGAAATGAAATGGCTAATAAGTTTAAAGACTTTAAAGAGGTCGAAGACATCGATATTTATGATTATATCCAAACAAAAGAAAGGGTAGATAGAATATTTAAAAAATATCGACGGTATAAAATTAAAAGGAAATAATAGAAAAACGAGATCGATCGTCAATATCATTATCGACTCTATCACTAGAAAACATGGGAATATATGGAACACAATATGGCGATTTAATCGTTTTGAGATAAATTTTGCATTTACTTGGCTATTTATCCTTGATATAATTAACTAAAAGAGGTTTTTATGAAGGAAGAAAATATAAGACATATATATAAAGAATTTTATAAGGGAAAGATTGTTCCAACGCCCATTCAAGGTGAAAGCAGTGAATCAATAGAAACATATAAGAATAACCCTGAATATTATTTATATGTAGACGAAGATGATAAATTTTTTGTTGTAACAGAAGAAACGATGCATAACTTATATGATGAAGGAAAACTATTTCATTCAGGAATGTTTACCAACGATTATGAATATCAAAAATATAAAGTTCAAAATGACATAATAAAGAACTATGTTTCTTTTAAAACATACTGTATTCACAATGAAATAGAAGCATTACAAAGATTAGAAATAAACGAGGATGATATTGTAAAAACAATTCAGAACAGATGGGGAAATCGATAATACCAACTTAAGCTAAACTATGAGGTAAAAATGAAAGTAAACAGGAGCACAGTAATAACATTAAGCATAATATCCATTATTCTAATCAGCTTAATAATTATACCTGAAATATTAGATATAGGTATAAATGCTCGTTTTGAAAGTATTACATTAAATATTTTATGTGGATGTATTGTTTCAATAGTTATGTGTATCGTAAATTATACGATAGAAAAGAAAAGAATCGAAGAAATGATTTTTCAAAAACTTATATCAAATTATAACTTTTTATCGATTCTTAATTCGCCTCTTCTCGTGGATATTGATGGAAATGAATTGTACGATTCAAAATATAATATATATATTCCAAACTTCTTAAAGACATTCACGAAAGAAATAGGTATTTTCAATTCCAAGACGAAAACTATGATACCTATTTTAACAACGATAAAACAAAACTTTATAAAGAGATTGCTATATTTTCAAATGGCTACGACATAGAAAGTATCATAATGGAAAATTTATCTTTTGTAGAACATAATAGTCGTACAAAAAAGGAAGTTTATGAAAACATTTGTGAATTTGCGGATGAAAAAATGATTCAAACAGATTCATATATGCAAAAACTTAAAAAGTATGAGAAAAACTTTGACTGGAATCAGTATAAAAAAGAAAAATGTATAGGGTTTTATGTAGAAGATTAAGCACATGCTTAATCTTTTATTTATGAATTCATATTTTAAAAAAAACAATAAGGAGATGATTTTATGAGAAAAAAATATGATGATTTTACACAACTAAAAATAAAAGATATGAGTAAGACTATAAGTGATATGACTTTCACTTACTTAAATCCAGAAACAGGTGAACCTACAGTAGTTCCACCAAACCATTATGAGAAAATACTCGACGAAATTACAGAAAAATATATGAGCGACGTAACCAGTTGGCAAATGCTCGCAATAATGTTTAATCAACTAAGTAGTCTGCGAAAAGAAAATCCAGACTATTTTTATAAAGCATTAGTATGTATGGATTTAAATGTTAATGTTAAAGATTTAAGAATTGCCGACCAAGTTGCGATTCTTCATACAAATGATTTCATAACAAATAAGATTTCCAATGAAAAAAAAGACTTTCACTTCTTATCAAAAGATATAGTTGATGTCTTTGTAGAAACCAAAAACAATCCTAATCTTCTTGCTGAAGCAATAAGGGATTCAAATGAAATAAAACATCGAGAAAATAAAGAATATGAGAGATATGAACGGTGATAACAGAAGACAAAAAAATTAGAAAAAATGTAATTGAACTAAAAGAACGCTGCGAAAAATTTATCGAGTATGTAACTACACTAAATGAATGTGCGTACAGTGACCGTATGATTGAAAGGATTGTTCTAGCTGCTAAAGAATTAGAAAAGAATAAAAAATTTAAAGAACCAAATACAAATTTAAAGGAAAGGTGATAAAATTGGAAATAAAAATAAATAAGGAAATACAAGATTTCAAGGAAAATATATACTTTGGACTGTCGTTAAGACAGTTCTTTTTTTCATTTTTAGCTTGTTTAACCGCCGCCATACTATATTTTTCGCTCCGATCACAAATAGATATAGAAATACTCTCATGGCTATGTATTTTAGGAACTATACCATTTGGAATCCTAGGATTCGTGACCTATAACGGAATGCCCGCAGAAAAAATAATAATGGCATATATAGAATCTGTCATCCTTACACCAAAAGAATTAACTTTCAAACCATACAATTTTTATTATGAAATAATACAATCACTAAAGAAAGGAGACTCATAAGATGATAGTTTTTAGAAAAAAATTAATGTTAGAAAGACTTAAAACGAAAATCTATTAGACTTATTAACGGATGATATTAAAGAAAAAATTGACGAATTAGACGGAAAGGAAGTTGTGAAAAATGGATGGCAAGATCTAATTTATGATACTTTAGAATATATCGCTAAAGATGATATGGGCAATACATATCCAATTAATGCCAACGATGTTGAAATAATATATCCTAAACAAGAAATTTCCAAAAACTATGCGAATAAAGAAAGGACAGATCGATAATGAAAACACTTAAAACCGATAAAAGAAAAAAACACTTTAGAATTCCTCATTCTGTACAGGATATCATTCCTTGTACTCGTATATGGAAAGATGGTATAGTTTTGACGAGTGAGGGGAGCTATTCAAAATCATTCTTCTTCAACGATATTAACTACGCTGTCGCTTCTAGAGACGATAAGGAGACAATGTTTTTACAATACTCTGAATTAATTAATTCTTTTGACCCAGGTACTACTACAAAGATAACAATTCTTAACCGACGAACGAATAAGATAGATTTCCAAAAAAAATTTAAGATAGAACACTCTGAAGATAAACTAAAATCATATAGAGAAGAGTATAACAAAATTCTTCTTAATAAAACTCTTAATTCAAATTCGACGATTCAAGAAAAATACATAACAATATCAGTAAACAAAAAATCAATAGAGGAAGCTCGAACCTACTTTTCTAGAATAGAATCAGAAATGAATACTCACTTTAAAAGATTAAATTCTTTTTGCAAAAGCGTCGAAGCAGAAGAAAAACTAAGATTATTAAATAAATTTTATAAACCTAATGAGGAAGAGATTTTTCATTGGGATATGACAGAAGATATGAAACGAGGATATACCTTTAAAGATAGTATATGTCCAAATTCAGCATCATTTAAAAGTGATTACTTTGAATTGGGAAACCAATTTGGAAGGTGTTTATTTTTAAAAGACTACGCCACATATATAAAAGATGATTTTATAACAGAATTGGCAGAAGTTAGTAAAAGTATGGTATTATCAATCGATGTCATCCCTATACCTATGGATGAAGCAATCAAAGAAATCGAAAATCGCCGACTGGGAGTAGAAACCAACATAACGAACTGGCAACGCCGTCAAAACAATAACAATAATTTTAGTGCGGTTATTCCTTACGACTTAGAATTACAACGAAAAGAATCGAAAGAATTTTTAGAAGATTTAACGACTCGCGACCAAAGGATGTTTGTGTGTGTAATTACCATAGTTCTTCTTGCTCCAACAAAAGAAAACTTAGACATTCAAACAGAAAGTCTACTATCAGTTGGAAGAAAACATCTATGTCAAATTGCAACTCTCAAATATCAACAATTAGACGGATTAAACACATGTTTACCTTATGGATGTCGTAACATAGATACACTAAGAACTTTAACTACAGAATCTCTTGCAGCATTTATGCCATTTAAAGTCCAAGAAATAAACCACAAAGAAGGTATATACTACGGAGAAAACTCTATCAGTAAGAATATGATTATCGCTAACCGAAAAGAATTACTTAACGGAAATTCTTTTATTTTGGGAATTTCAGGGTCAGGCAAATCTTTCGCTGCAAAAAATGAAATAGTATCTATAGCATTACGAGATAAAAATGCGGATATTATAGTAATCGATCCAGAAAGAGAATATGGGAATCTTATAAAAGCACTCGGCGGAGAAAATATTATTATTTCGTCTACCAGTAAAAATCATATCAATGCGATGGATATTAATTCTGATTATGGAAATGGAGAAAACCCAGTTACCTTAAAATCTGAATTCATTTTATCGCTCTGTGAACAGCTTATGGGAGAAAAACTATTAGGACCTAAAGAAAAATCGATTATAGACAGATGTGTTGCAAAAGTTTATCGAGTTTATCAACAGGGTAATTATAAAGGAGTAGCACCAACACTCCAAGATTTCCACGAAGAACTTATAAAACAACCAGAAAAAGAAGCAAAAGATATAGCATTAGCTATAGAATTATTCACAAAAGGCTCATTAAATACATTTGCTCAAAATACAAACATAAATATAAATAATCGAATCATCTGTTATGATATTTTGGACCTAGGAAAAGAACTACTATCAATAGGAATGCTGGTGGTACTCGACAACATTCTTAACCGCATCACTAAAAATAGAAATAAGAAAAAACATACATATATTTTCATAGATGAGATATATTTACTATTCCAGTATGAATACTCTGCTAATTTCCTGTTCACGTTGTGGAAACGGGTTAGAAAATACGGAGCATTATGCACGGGAATAACACAAAATGTCGATGACTTACTCCAATCACACACCGCTAGAACAATGCTTGCAAACTCTGAATTTTTAATAATACTTAATCAGGCATCGACCGATCGTATCGAACTGGCTAAACTTCTCTCAATATCTGAAACTCAATTAAGTTACATTACAAACGTAGATGCAGGACAAGGACTTCTCAAAATAGGTTATTCATTAATACCTTTCAAAAACGAATTCCCCAAAGACAGTTCATTATATAAACTTATGACAACAAAAATAGAGGAAAAATAAATGAATTCACCAAGAATTAAAGAAATGAAAAATAGAAGAATTAAAAATTTCGATAAATCCATTAAAAAATGTATCTAAACCTCTTAAAGAAACAGTTGCCAACCTAGATAAATCAAACTTAAGAAATGAAAATAACATAACTGACTATGGTACTAATCAAATAAAAACAGAAACAAGTCGCATAAAACAAAAAACACTAAGCTTTGAAAAATCTATTTTAACATCTCAATTTAAAAATGCTCAGCCATCATTAAATAACACACAGATAAAAAAACTAAAAGACAAATTTATAGTTAAATTAAAAAATCGAAATCACTTTAAGAAATCTAAAATTATAAATTCTACTGCATTCTACTTAAAAGAAACACTTAAAGCAACCAAAAATTTGATTTCTATAATAAGTACATTTTCTTTTTTGACAATTAGCATAATAATCTTTCTGTGTTTTATTGGACTATTCTGCTCATCACCATTTGGAATTTTCTTTTCTTCAACAAAAGAGAATAATACCAAAATTAGTGATTACATCGTAGAACTCAATGACGAAATGAATAA
The DNA here is from genome assembly GCA_948433885.1 of uncultured bacterium. Lineage (GTDB taxonomy): Bacteria > Bacillota_I > Bacilli_A > RF39 > UBA660 > RUG11867. Next base: position 9,037 of record CAOJEC010000031.1, read on the forward strand.
TAAGATACAGCAAATAAAAACATCTATTTTACATGATGATGTCGTCATAGAATCGGATAAAGCAGAATGGAAAGATATATTAATTCTATATTCGGTAAAAGTTTCGGAAGACAATTTAGAAGTTCTCACATTAGACCAAAATAAAAAGGATATTATGAGAGGAATCTTTTGGGACATGAATATCCTGTCATATCAATTAATTCCAGAAAAGATTAATGATACAGATAGAATAGAAAATCTTGAGACCAATACATCAAGCAATTATGATTCCATTATAAAAAATGTACTTCACATATACATTAAAAAAAGTAACATCGATGAAGTAAAGAAAAAATATAATTTTAACGATATGCAAATATCAAGATTCGAAGAACTCTCTAACGAAAAAAACAATTATCTATGGAATTCAGCTATCTACGGTGTATATTCTGATAGTCCTTTAGAATTTTGGAAACAAACAGACCCTCAATGGTCCTCAGTAAAAATTGGTACAACATCAAAAAATATCGGTGAAATTGGATGTTTAGTTACATCCATAGCAATACTTATTGAAAAATCTGGTGTGCCAAAGGACATACATCCATTCAATCCTGGGACTTTTGTCTTAGCTCTCAATAATAATTACGGATTCGATGAGCAAGGTAATCTAATATATGCAGCAATAACAAAGATAGTGCCAAATTTTAAATTTCAAGGATTTCGGGTTTTACGCGGAAAAACTAAGACTGAAAAATACGACGAAATTAAAAAATATAATAATTGGGGTTATTCGATTGCCATTGAAGTAAAGGGGGCAACCTCAAATTCTCAACATTGGGTAGCACTAAATAATATAACTGAAAAAGATATTACGATGTATGACCCATCAAGCAACGAAGTAAATCTATGGGAAAAATATAACTGGGAAAATACTTCTCAATTTATCTTTTTTACAAATTTTTAAAACCTTGATATTCTTATAAATGGCAAATTTGAACGTTGGTCAAAAAATAATGGGAAAATATACTCGGTGATTTCCTATGATTGATTTTGCTCGAATCAAGGATATTAGAGAAGATAACGATTTATCTCAAGAAAGCATTTCAGAAATACTAGGTGTAAAAAGGTCTACTTACTCTATGTGGGAAGTGGGCATTAACATTATATCTCTTAAATATCTATATAAATTCGCCCAATATTTTAATTATAGTATAGACTATGTCCTAGGATTAACCAATGATCGCACCACAGTAACAATGAACAAAGAATTAGACTTGCAGAAACTTGGAAATAATATGAAAATAATCAGACTTAATAATGGTTTATATCAAAAAGACATAGCTAAACTTCTTAATGTGAAGCAATCGAGTATTGCAAAATATGAAAAAGGATTAATACCAATTCCAACCGAAAATTTATATACATTCTGCAAAGCATTTAATTTATCATTTTATGATATAGTCAATCAAGAATTTACATTAAATTAAATTATTATAGATACAGGAGTAAATCAAATGAACTTAGGTCAAACAGGAAAGTATATTGCAGAAAAAAGAAAAGCATGCAACTTAACTCAACAAAATTTAGCAGATATATTAAATGTCAACTCAAAGACAGTTTCAAAATGGGAACGTGGTATTAATGCACCAGATATTTCGCTTTTACCATTATTAGCGAAAAATCTAAATACAAATATTGAAAGCATAATTTTTGGAGAAGATATAAAAAGAAATGATGAACAGCATAATGATGCTATTATCGAATTCTTAACTTATTACAAAGAAAAGATACAAAAGAAAATGTTATCTATTATTATAGCTATAATAATGGTGACTTTCACATTTTTTGGAGCAGTAATAATATACGAGAAACTAAATGATTACTTCATATATGAAATCAAAAATGAAATAGGAGATTTTAATGTAAATGGTTATCTCATCTTTAATACCAGAAAGAAAATATTAAATATAAATGGATTAAGTTACAATGATATATACGTCGGAACAGATAAAGAAATCAATGCTGATAAAATAGAAGTTTCTGTCTTATTAGAAGATATAGTTCTTTATAAAGAGATGCATTCACAAACTAATGAAAATGAAGTCCTATATTTTAACGATTTATTATCACTAGTAAGAATTGATTTAAATAGTAACGAAATTCCTAAAATGAAAGAAATTAATAAAAAGTCTGTCAAAAATTTAAAATTAGAAATAAAATATAACAACGATAGTAACGAAAATATTATATCTATTGATTTATTTTAATGCTAACCATATAAGTTACTGAAGTAACCGTTTCGGTCCTATATATACTATTACACCTTGAATATAATATTATTAGAAAGGAGAAATGGTTTAAGTGAAAAAAATACTACTGGCAATTTTCGTCTCTATGCTATTCATTACTAACAATGTAATGGCGATGGAGTCAAAATCAAATATTGTTGAAGGCATTAATGATAATCTAAATAATACTGTAGAAGAAAATGTTCTTATAAGTCAAACTGTAAAATACTTTAAAACAACAGCTTCAAATAACTCTTCAATGTTATATTCACTTGGCAAATCAACATATTACACCGAAGAAATAACTAAAGAAGAATACGATAATAGCAATTACAGTACTCAATCTACTTCAATAGAAACTACTTATAAAAAACTAACAACAACAATCAGTCAAAAGGGATCATATTATCATTATGATGTACAACTAAACTGGAAAAATATGCCAAAGGTCAGAAGTTACGATATTATAAGTTTATCTTTTTATGAAAGTGTAACACCATTTAATATCAGCTTTAGACAAAAATATTGCGAAAGTATATCTTCTTGTACAACAGAAACAAACTACACTCAACATTTAGAATCAGATGGTGTTTCTGCAATATTTAAACTGCCTTCTAGCACGACTATAAATTCATTATCATCAAATTTATCGTTTGATGTACGTAAGACGACATCTGCAACAGTATTAAAGCAAAGACTTGTCGGAGACTATGCACATGCCACTTCTAGTGTTTCTTTAGCTACTGCAAAAAAACATTCACTAAGTCTATCGGGAATATCTTTAGACAGTTCAATTAGCAGTAATTATGATACAATAAACGAAGCAATAGTAAACTGGTCAGGCTCATGGTAAAAAAAATAACTAATTAAGAAATCATTCTTAATTAGTTATTTTTTTTATGTTTTACTTATGTGACCGTTACGGTCACACGATTCTCCTTTTTAGGTATGTATATTTTTTACAAAATATTTTATAGTGAATTCAGAAAGGAGGAAGTACAATGAAAAAGAAACTATTAAAAGGTAGTATTTTAACTTTAGCAATAACACTAGTTTGTGTTGCAGGAGTAAGTGCAAGAACATCAGTATACTCTAATAGTTCATATTCGATTAGCGCTGGTGCAACTAGAACTTTCTTTACAACACCTGCATTAAAGTCATACAAAGGACTTGAAGTTGAAGTAACTCCTAGATCTGCCACAAGTGGTACAAAGAGAACTACTATAAAGGCTGTTACAACAGGTTCTTTAGGCAGTGGAACAGTAATGTATCAAGATACTAAAGCAATTTCTACTACAACATGCACCTATTTTGATGTAGGTGACATGCCACAAAACATTGGATATGTTAATAGTGCATCTGGATACGCGGGATGGTCAGGATGGCTAAAAATGACTTCTAACTAACACCAAAGATAAAGGGATGTGATTCAATAAGCAAATTGCGTTCCTTTTTAATTTATGTTATCATTAGAGAGGAAAGGCAGTAACAATGATAGAACTTAAAAATGTTAAAAAATCATATGTAAAAAAAAGGAAACAAATAGAAGTCCTAAATGGTGTTAGTTACAAATTTAAGGCTAATACATTCTATTATATCAATGGAAAATCTGGGGCAGGAAAAAGTACTGTAATTCAAATGCTAGGATTACTATTGAAAATAGATGATGGAGCAATTTTGCTAAAAGGAAAAGACACTTCAAAGCTAAGAGAAAATGAAAAAGCAGAAATACGAAATAAAGAAATAGGATTCATATTTCAATCCTACTATTTAAATCCATACATGACTGCTATTGAAAATGTAATGTTACCAACTTACGTAGATAATGATATGACTGACAGCGAGAGAACAAAAAAAGCAGGAAAATTATTACAACAAGTTGGATTAGAAACCAGAGCAGAACATTACCCAAAGGAACTCTCTGGCGGGGAACAACAAAGAGTAGCTATTGCACGTGCTTTAATAAACAATCCAAATATAATTCTTGCTGACGAACCAACTGGATCCCTAGACCCAGAAAATGAAGAGGAAATTTTAAAGTATTTAAAGAGATTAAGAGACTTAGGTAAATGTGTTATTGTCGTAAGTCACAGCAAAGCACCAGAAAATTATGCTGATATTATTCTAAAGATAGAAAACCATAATATTGTCGAGGTGAAAAAATGAGAAATCTCTTAAAAATATCAACTAAATTTCAATTTCGAAGTAAGATGGCAAAATACAATATTCTTTTTTTAACTATCATGATACTTTTAACGATTTTTTTATTCGCTTACAAAGAAACACTAAAGCACTATTTAGATGTTGATGCCTACAAACAGTTTAATTTGTTTTTTGCTAATAAAATTACGGATGAAGAAAATCACATCTGGACTACTAAAGAACTTGATTTAATGCAAAAAGAAATACAAGAAATACCTCATGTCACATTTACAACATATCAATATGCGTTTGGCACATATTTTGAATTTCCAGAGTTTAAAAGTGACATTTTGGAAGGGTATGCTATGGTATATGCTGCATCAAACGAAACATTACCTGAAATTGCAGACGGAACGAATTTTCCAGATGATGATGGAAATTATTTAGTTTGCCCAGAAAATTTCTATCCAACATCTGTTTATGCTCAAAAAAACACGCTCAAATCAAAAGATAAAATCAATATAGATTCGTACTTAGGCAAGGAAATTACCCTAGGTTATAATTCTCGAATTAAAGATCACAAAACAATAAATTTTAAGGTCGTTGGTACTTATAAAAATGATGAACATAATTTTGACGAGTATATATGTTATGGTAATCGTTCAGCTATGATTGAAGTTGGCAAACAAGTATATGAAGGCTATAAAGATGAAGTATCAGGTTTAGACGCAATTGATGAACAGTCTCAAATTTTCTTTCGAATAGATAGTTTTGAAAATACCGAATTTGTCAAAGATGAATTACAAAAATTGGGATACGTTGTAGATGACGGTTTCGTATTTACAACAGAGGTAGCTGATAAAATTTTCCAAAAACTAGATACATTCATAGTTATGACGATTCTATGTATTATCTTCATAGAAATTGCACTTTTCAGAAACTTCAAAATTGAAAACGAGAATAATTTTAACCTTCTACACGTAATCGGATATAAGAAGAAAAACATTTTATCTATATATATCTTTTCAAATGTAATACAGATCATAATCTCATTAATTATTTCAGCAGTAATCTTACTGATTGGATTAGGTATTCTGCATTTGATATTAAGTTTTTATCCATTTATTTTCGATAAATATAAAATTTGCTTAAATTATAGTTCACCACTAATTGTCATTTGTTTAACTATCGTTTCTGCGTTAATAAATTATTTTAGTGTAAGAAATAAAATAAATGGGAATTTTTATGAACAAGAAAATGATAATATATAGTGCATTTAGAAACAAAAAATATATAGTATATACAATTCTAATTACACTATTGTTTATATTAAGCTATATTTTTTGTCTAAACTATAATTATTACGATTACCAAATAAATGATGTACTAGGCGAAAAAGAAGTAAACAGAGGATTAATACTATATTATGAAGAAGATAATATTGAAGATCTCATTAGCGAAATCAACCATATTGATAATTTTTTTCCACTATATAATAATATAAATATAAAAATTGGCAAAAATACATATAAAATCAATTCTGATTTTAAAAAAGATATTGTTTACGGAAAAAGCATAGAAAAAGACAATGAATTAATTATTTCGATGTTATATTTTAGAACATTAGAAATAAACGAATCAGAAATTGGCTATAAGACTATAGATTTAGCGATTGATGGCAAAAAAAACACTTTTACAATAGTAGGTGTAACAGATGATAACCATTCACATTTTTACATAAATACAAACGCCATTAATAATGTCCTAAATGTAAGACCAAATAGCTATTATCTATTAGTAGATACTTTTTCTAATGTACAGAGTGTTGTTCAATACGTACAAGACAAAAATTATAGTATAGAATACTATGATTCAGGCAGTCTCTATGAAATAGAAGAGGTTCAGAAAGCAAAGAAAAGTTTTATATATTTATGTATTCTAATCATATTATGTTTGACGTTATTTTTTATAAACATTATAAAAAATATATTCACTTCTGAACTAAAAAACATCAGTTTATTTAAAGCTATTGGCTTTAAAAACAAAAGCATAAGAAAAGTTATTACAAGTAGAGTTACAACTATTTTAACCTTATCATTTATCATTACTCTAATTTTAACAGTACTCCTATCTTTTATAATAAATAAATCATACATCTCAATAATACTATTAGTGAAAGAATTAGGCTTAATATACCTTTTTGGAATATTAATTATATATCTTTCTAGCATTACATTGATGAAAAAAATTAATAGAGTTAATATAATTGAAAATTTAAAATCTTAGTAGCTCTAAATCCTATACTACATTTTAATATATATTTTAAAACTAATTTAAAATTGGTCTATTATTGGACCGTTAGTGGACAATATTTATTTGAGTTTAGGTAAAAAAATAACTTGACAAGAAAAAATCAGAGAATGTGGAAAACTTTCTCTGATTTTTGTATGAAAAATAAGGTAAACAACACCAAAATTTAGTATAATTAAGTTGCAAAAAAAAATAAATACTAAACAAAATAATTGGAGGTTGTCTACATGAATTATTTTACTACAAATACATATGAATTGAAAAGAGAAATCGTCACTTTTTCTAAAAAAATGGCAAATGGTGTAAATAAAAGTACAAGTAAGTTTGTGATGGACATGCAATATGGTCTTGCTAAAAGTGGTAGTTGTCTCATATCTGAAATATCTAGAAGTCTTGATGAAGATATCAAACTAGGTTATACAGTCGAAAGATTATGTGATAACTTAGTTAATATGTATCAAGACGAAACAGAAACTATATGGAATAACTACTTAGAGGAAGTCAAAAAAAATATAAAAGACACTGATAATGTTGTCTTGTTCGATGACAGTGACATCAACAAAGAATATTCTAAAAAACTAGAAGATTTAGATAGAGTAATGGATGCATCAAGTACTGATAAGAGAATAGTAAATGGATATCACGTTTGTGAGGCTACAGTTTTAACAAAAAATGAAAAACAGCCTTTAAGCATTTATTCTCAAATATATTCTTGTAAGAGTGACAGTTTTGAAAGTAAAAACTTCTATACATTGGAAAGTATAAAGGCTGCCGAAAGAGTATGTGGAGAAGATTTCACCGGAGTATTCGATCGAGGATATGATGACAACAAAATATTCCAGTATATGACTAAACACAAACATCGATTTGTTGTAAGATTAGACGATGCGAGAACACTGTTATTTAAGGGTAAGAAGAAGAGCGTTGAGGAAGTATCTAAAACTAGAAAAGGTAAGATATTATATAAAGCTCTATTCGATAATGAAGAGTATAACTTAACCTTGTCATACACTAAAGCAGTTTTACCATGTAACAAAAAAGAATATAGCTTAGTAATCGTATATGGGTTAAGCGAAAAGCATCCGATGAAGTTACTAACAAATATAGAGATTAACGATAAAGAAGATGTTATAAGAGTGGTTAGATTATACTTATCAAGATGGCGAATAGAAGAGCACTTTAGAGGCAAGAAACAAGAGTATGACTTTGAAAATATGAGAGTAAGAACCCTAAAGAGTATGAACAACTTAAATATGTTTCTCACTATACATCTAGGGCATATAGCTATGATTTCAGATAAAATCAACAAGAACCTATTAGGTATAAAGATACTTTATGCGAGTAAGTCTTTGAAGAAAAAAGCAATAGTATGGTTAAGTCAGATAGCTAGAGGAATTAAAGGTATTCTTAGGTATGCACATACTGGAATACGAGACTGGCAGAAAATTGAGAAAAGTGAAAATATCCAATTAGAATTGAGACTATAAGAATAACTCTAACTTAGTTTTGTGAAAAAGGACATCTAACGATGCCCGAGTATGTTGTGTTTTAATTTGTGTTTTTTGAGAATCTTTGTTCTTCTTTTTGTCTTTTTCGTTGAATTTTT
>CAOJEC010000032.1 GCA_948433885.1 uncultured bacterium
TTTTTCCGCTTATGTTTATGAAAATTTAGGACATTTTCAAAAACTATTGACAGTTATCGTCCTAAAAATATGCGTACAACGCCCTTGTTTAGGTGTCCATTACATCAATATACGAACAAAAGTCCTTCTCTTTTCAGTTTGGCTGTTATCGCTTCATGTTCGGCGTTCGTTTTAGTGAAATACGTCTTGCCATTTTTATCCGCGACGAAGAACAAATAGTCGTGAATTTCAGGTTCCAAAGTAGCCTTCAAGGATGCAAAACTCGGGCTAGCTATCGGTCCGATTGGTAGTCCTTTGACACAAGTTCCGCGAGTGTTGTAACCATTGCAACTGTTCAAATCGTCCCATGTGAGATCGACCGTAAAATCTTTGCCGACGGCATAATATGTCGTAACATCGCTTCCTAGAGTATTTCCAGTTGATAATCTATTGTAGAAGACTCCTGCCACTCCTCTTCTATCGTCGCTTCTCGCTCCTTCTAGTTCCACTATCGAAGCGAGGGTCATAAGTTCGTGTATAGAATATTTACTAGATTCGATGTTTTCATTGTAAGACGATAGCTTTGAGGCAGTATTGTCCAACATCGTTTCGATTATTCCTTTGATGGAAATATCGCTCATGAATTCGTATGTATCGGGGAATAGATACCCTTCCAATGGATGATAAATGCCATTTTGAAGAATTTCATCAGTCAAAAAGTCGTATTTGTCTATCAAAGTAGCGATGTACGTTTTGTCGTCCAAAACTGATTCGACTTCCTCTTCGGTATAATCGAAGTTTTTGGCGATGACCGATGCTATGTAAGACAATCTTTTTCCTTCTACGAAGGTGACCCATGTCGTATCACGAGTTACTTTTCCCGCTAAAATAGCCTCATATATCTCTTTGGCAGTCATAGCTTTCGTGAGTACGTATGTTCCCGCTTGGGGAGTACCTGGATGTAGTTTGACATACAACTTCATCGAAAATTCGTCTTTAATGAGACCTTCTTTTTTGAGATTAGCGACGATCGTATTGGCCGCTTCACCAGCTGTTACTACGAATGTAATATTTTCTTTGGCGTTTGTATCGACTTCTTTTAAATTACTATTGTATAGATATAACCCCCCAGTTATTCCTACAACTAAAAAGACAAAGATGCCTAAAACTATACCTAGTAAGACTTTCTTCTTCATGATTAGTTCTCTTCTTCGTCTTTTTCGTTTTGTACGGCCATTTGCTCTTTCAATACTTGTTTTTGAGCACTCGCAAGAACTGATTCGATCATGTTCCATTCTTCATCGGTTGTTATCGGTTGTAAATCTAGGTTTTGTCCCGTCGGATCGTAAATGTTCGCGTACGTCTTTATATTGCCACTGTCGTCCATCGTATGATCGGTATAGACGATATAGCTGTGTCCGAATTCTTCAGAATCGATAGTCAAAATGACTTCACATTCGACTTTTTCTCCTTTGTCATTGGTAATTGTGAACAAATTTTTGTTTTCGCTTTCATTTTTCATATTTATCATTTCCTTTCATTCGCAAATATGTATTCAATATGACACTTGCTGCAACTGCATCGATATGGTCTTTTCGCTTTTTACGGCTCATATCGGCTTCGAGTAAATATTTTTCGGCTTCGACGGACGACAATCTTTCATCGATGAGCTTGATGGGAACATCCACATGTTTTGATAAGAATTCTTTGAATTCTATACTTCTTTGGGATGCGAAACCCATGGAATTGTCCATATTTTTTGGTAATCCCAACGCAATGCCACCTATTTCGTATTCTTTTATTAAAGAGGCTATTTCGAGTGACAATTCTTCGTATGTAGTGTATCTAATCGTCTTCATAGGATTGGCAATCAGGCCAAGTGCATCCGAAATGGCGATACCTAGTGTCTTCGTTCCTAAATCTAATCCTAAATATCTCATTACTTGATATAGCTTTTCAACAATGTTTCGAGAATTTTAGCTCTATCCAAACTCGTTATTTTTTTTCTCGAATCCTTGTAACTCGAAATGTATCCTGGATCACCCGACAATAGATAACCGACGAGTTGATTTATGGGATTGTAACCTCTTTCTTCAAGAGCGTCGTATATTTCGATCAATGTCTTTTGAACTAGTGTAGTTTCGAGTTCTTCGACATTGAATAATCTAGTTTCGTACATCTTGTGTTCACCTCTCGTTTAATTTTAGCAAAAATAATCACTTTACTCAAGCATTACTCGTTATTTTGTACTTTGAAAAGCACTTCTCTCGGCTTTGAACCATTCGGTGGGCCGACGATGCCTCTTTCTTCGAGTAGATCGACAATGCGAGCCGCTCTATTGTAGCCGACAGCAAATCTTCTTTGAATCAAACTTGCACTAATTTTACCTGTTTGTACAGCGAATTCGACGACATCGTTGTATAGAGGATCGTCGTACTCTTCTTTAGGTGCCCCTTCTCCACCGGCCATGTGAGTTTCAGGAACTTCGTCGTAAGTAGGAACGAACGACTTGAATTCTTGGCTCGACACGTGAGCGATCAGTCTTTCGACTTCTTCATCCGAAATGAAGTTACCTTGTATTCTCTCGGTCACCGAAGCGCCCATAGGATAATACAGCATATCACCTTTACCTAAGAGTTTTTCTGCTCCACCCATATCGAGGATCGTACGTGAGTCGATTTGGGATGCGACGGCGAACGATATGCGTGACGGGATGTTTGCTTTGACGACACCTGTTATGACATCAGTAGACGGTCTTTGTGTTGCGACTATCAAATGTATTCCGGCAGCACGAGCCATTTGGGTTATACGCATGATCGAATCTTCGACTTCTTTACTTGCGACGACCATCAAGTCGGCCAACTCGTCGATGATGACGACCAAATAATACATCTTCTTTTCTATTTCTTGTCCAGCAGCCTTGTTTTGGGCATCGACCCATTCGTTATATCCGGCGATATTCTTGACATTTTTATCGGCAAAGACATCGTAACGCTGTTCCATCATTACGACAACTTTTTGTAAGGCAGCACTCGCTTTACGAGGATCGGTGACGACAGGCCACAAAAGATGTGGTATTCCGTTGTAGTTAGATAACTCGACTTTTTTCGGATCGACCATGACGAGTTTTACTTCATCTGGTCTTTTGAGCATGAGAATGGAAGCAATAAACGAGTTGATACATACTGATTTACCTGAACCTGTAGAACCGGCGACAAGTAAGTGTGGCATCTTCGAAATATCGGCCCATTTTATTTGGCCCATTATGTCTTTTCCGAGGGCGACAGGTATGTTTGCCTTTATAGAATCCTTATTCGGTCTACTGAGGACCTCTCTTATCGGTACAGGAATTACTTTACTGTTCGGAATTTCTACACCTACTGTGCTCTTACCCGGGATAGGTGCTTCTATACGAACATGTTTAGCAGCAAGGGCGAGAGCGATTTCCTTATGAATACTGGTGATTCTACTTACACGAGTTCCCGCTTTGACTTCGACTTCGAACTGTGTGACGGCAGGTCCTTCGTGAATTTCGACGACGCGACCGCTTATTTGGAAATCCGCAAGTACTCTTTCTAGTGCTGCTTTGTTCGATTGCAAGAATTCCGTAGAATTTATTTTACCAAACGATTTAGGCTTATCTAGTAGATCGATAGCCGGCAGTGTGTAATTGGCATTACCGAGCGAATCGGTTTGTGTAAGTGGAATTGTCGTAGTATTTTCCGTACTAGGTGTTACGTTCATCTCCAACTGTTCTTCGCGCGGATTTTCCATGGCATTGCGGAAGTCATCCATGTTGGAATAAACTTTGACGTGTTCTAGAGATTCCGTGCAAACTGTATCTTCGATAGATGGTTCGTGCTTTTCGCGGCCAAAAAGGCCACCCTTTTTCTTTTCGCGAGGACGAGGCTCTTCTTCCTCTTCATCCTCGTCTTCATCAGGGGCAGTTACTTTGACTTTGCTGAATAGTTTCTTTATGAAATCGACGATGTCTCCGATAGATAGATCGAAGCAAAGTACGATACCCATGATCAAGAGAATGACGAGAACGATCTTCGTCCCATCGAAAGCAAATGCTGAGGTCAAAAGAATTGTAAATATTCCTCCGACGATGCCTCCTCCCGAATTGGCTGTGTAATTTAAAAATCCTGCGGCCATATAGTTGTCGATGGTAGATTGTAAAATGGCATTCCCTTCCAAATTAGCTTCAATGGCATAAGTCATATGCGAATAAACTAAGATTGTCAAAATTACCAAGTATATTCCTATCAAACGTAAAGTAAAAAAGGCCGGGAATTTTCTTTTGACTACCAAATAACATCCGACTACGAAGGATGCCAAAAGTGAGATTGTGTACCATGTACCCATCAAAAATATAGCGAATCCTTTTATTATTTGTCCGACTGGCCCAAAGCCTCCGAAGCCCATTATTGCGATTAAAATTAGAATGACTCCCCACGCTTCTGCTGCAATGGAATCGTTCTTCTTTGTTGCTGTCTTGCTTGTTTTTTTCTTTGCCATACTTCTTCACCATTATAATTATATAATAAACCGAATTTTTAGTAAAGGCATATACTGTCTAATCGATGTCAATTGCTTATTCATCGCATGAAAAAAAGGCCGAAGCCTCAGATCGAATCGACATTCACTTTTATTTTGGGCAAGTTTTGTTTGTAAGCACATGCATTCACGAGAGTGCGCACTGCTTTAATATTAGCACCGGATTTTCCAATAACCGTACTCATGTCTTCGCTGTGTACGATTATTTCCAATATAGGTGCGCCATCTTCATCAGTAAAATCTTGAATTTTTACTATGTCGGGATTTTTTACCAAGCCCATTATAAGTTTAGTCGTAAATTCTTTGACGATATCCATGGGTCTTATTTACCTTCTTTTTTATTAGATTTAAATTTTGCCCAAGTTCCGTTTTCACTCAACAAGTTTCTGACTGTATCAGTAGGTTGTGCACCATTTTGAAGCCATTTCATAGCCTTCTCTTCGTCTATTTTGACTTGTTCAGAAGCAGCAATCGGATTGTATGTTCCGACTACCTCGATAAATTTTCCATCTCTAGGGCTTCTAGAATCAGCTGCTACTATACGATAAAATGGTCTAGCCTTTGCACCCATTCTTTTAAGCCTCAATTTAACTGCCATAATTATCCCTCCGTTTCAATAAGAAAATGATAACACGATTCGCGATGATTAGTCAACCTTTTTTGGTTGACTTCATTAAAGTTATATGTCGGATAGTACAAAAAAAAGATAATATTTTTTTATATCTTTTTACTACCCATTGTAGCGGCTTTATATTTATCAAATTTTGCTTTTTCTATTCCACAAACAAGCATTCTTTCACCAAATCGCATATCTTGTCTTTCAAGCGCAATTCCTAATTTTGCTAAATTTTCAAATCTTGTAGTTTGTTCTATTGGTATACCAGCACTTAATTCTTCGCTAGTATCCTTACCACTTAACATCATAGAAATTTGCATAGCCTCAGCAGAAAGCTCGTTATTTGATAATAGCAGTGAAAAAGAACTTTCTTCATCTCTAATGGTTACTTCTCTTGCATCGATAGTTCCTACCATACAATCATCACCAAAAGAGCTCGTCACTTGTGATAATAGAAAACATTGATCTTTACTAGAAAAGACGCCTAAAACCTTTCCATTTATATTGAAGTTATATTTTGTTCCCAATCGTTCACTAGTAGTGAAATTGTCATGTTCTAAATCTGTATTGTATCCAAATTCCGCAGTAGTATTCATTCTTTTTCCTCCTTGTACTACAAGTATATCACATTTATCTATTTTAGATTAGGACATTTTTGTTAATTTTACTATGTAGTTGACATATTTTTACGTAACTTATCATGTTGGCATAGTCTTTCCTTATTCATATATATTTTATTAACCTCCTTTCTATAATATCTTTTTGATTTTCTTTGAGATTTCGTGCAAAAATATCCATGTTATCAGTATTTTAGCCGTATTAGGAAGCAAATCATATATTATGTAATTTGCAACTATGCGCTGACAATAGTCGCGTTTGTTTGCTGATAAAATTGAGTTTAGAAAGTAAGTGGTAATATGGAAAATAAAGATAAAAACAATATAAGTTATATTTACGATAGATCATCTCGACGCATAAAGATGTTTAGAAAATATAGAAATATGACTCAGGAGGAATTGAGCGAAGATTCGACGTTTTCTAGAGGATTTATTGCCAATATAGAATCTCCGAAGACCGAGCAAACCTTCTCTTTGGGAGTTCTATATTATCTTTCTTTGCGATTAGATATTCCGATCGAACTCTTCGTCAAAGAGGATATAAGCAAAGAACTAAAAGAGATGGGTATAGAAAGCGAATGAAATATTTTTATTAAAAAAAGGACGTACTGTTTTGGGTTACGTCTCTTTTATTTGTATATTTTATTCGAAATCTTTGAAATTGAACTCTTTAGTTTGGTCTATTTCTTCATCGTCGTATATCTTTTTTTTGAGTTTTTCTAATTCGTCGTCGTTGAATTTTTGTGTTCTATCGTCGTCATAAAGTTCGGTTTTCAATATATCGGTGATACTCTCTTCCTCTTCTTGAGGTGCAGCGTGTTTCGGCTTTTCGACTACAGTGTCTATTTCTACGGTTTTCTCAGACCCTTCTCTTCTTTTGAGAGGTAATTTGGTGTTGTCGATTTTCTTTTTATCATTCTTTTTCTTCTTGAATAGAATGATCGTCACTCCTGCGGCTACTGCCAAGACTACTGTTACTATGCCGACTATCAACCATACATTTATCTTTTTTTCATCTTTCGAGTCATCATTTTTATCTTCGGTGATAGGTTCTTTTTGTTCTTCTTCAGATTTTATGACTGTTATTTCGTATATTTGTTCGTCTTCTTTGTTCGAGCTGACAACTTTTATTTTGACTAAATTTTCACCTTCGACGAAGTTTTCATTTCCTTCGATAGTAACTTCGGCCAAAGGATCTTCTAGTTCGTACTTAAAATCGAGTTTTTCAATTTCCTTACCGATTTGTACAGTATATTTATTGTTTTTCGAATCGAATTTAGGACTCAACGTTGCACCGATGTTGTTCAAGACGAGATCCTTTATGTAAGCACTAGGTTCGACTACTTCGCCTCTGATGACTTTGATAGTATAAGTGTTCTTAGTTTGCCCATCTTCTGCGGTCACTTCTATTTCGATCGTGTTCTCACCCATTTCGAGTTGGGTCGATCCATTACCAGTGACAGTGGCCCCTTGGCATGCTTCTGCGGTGAATCTTATGTATGCGATGGTATCTTTAACTTGTACTGTGTAATTGGTGTGAGTGCTATCGAATTCCGGTGATAGAGTACCTTGACTAGGCACGAGACTGGTAAGCGATGCTTCGCTAGATTTAGGCCTTTCATATTTGATAACTCCCGCGATAGCTTTTATTCCGGCGTCACCGGGCGATTGATAATTGTTGTCATCCTTGTAAAATTTGACGTTTACAGGTGTGATATTGATATTGCTGTCCATAGAATCGCTCGTTCTAAAGGTGATCGTCGCCAGTTCTTTTTCGGATAAATCTCCTTTAAACGTGTAAGTAGTTATGTCGTTTTCAGTGTGAATTTCGTAACTTAGACCTGCTCCCGTACTCGCTTGGACGTTCGTAATTTGAGCATAAAATGTGTTCGATACGCTGAGTTGAAACTCGACTTTTTTAAAATTAGATAGATCGTCATCGCTGATTTTGATCTTGGCTTCATTGTGCATAGTTCCCGCTTTGACTGTTTCATCGCTGACTTTGATAGTGGCGGCATTAACTCCACCTATCATTCCTATCGAGCATGCTGCTATACATAATAGACTTTTGAATGTCTTCATTTTAAATCTCCTTTTTAAATCAATTTCAATAAAATTTCGTTCATCACATAAATATATTTTGGATTGATGAAAATATAACCGTCCTTATAGATCAATTGTTTCGATTTGATGAGAGGTTTTACAGGAAAAACATCTTGTAAATTCACTTCATATTTATCGAAGAATTCTTGTAAGTTGATGCCCTCAGTTTTTCTAAGAGCAAGCATAACTTCGTTTTCCATCTTCTCCATCGGACTTACGAGATGCTCGTCTTTTCTATATTGACCGAGCAAGTAGTCATCGAAACTTCTCGTATTTTCGTATCGGAATCCTTTGATATAACCGGCAGCACCTAGGCCAAAACCGTAGTATTCTTCGTTATTCCAATATTTGAGATTGTGTTTCGATTCACGTCCGGGTTTAGCAAAATTGGATACCTCGTAATGGTGATATCCAGCTTTTTCTAATCGCGAAACTACGTATTCGTACATCTTGAGTTCTTCTTCCTCTTTGATGTTTTGATCTTCCCTTATCTTGCACAGTGTATAATCTTCGATGATCAAGGAATATGTGCTTATGTGTTCGGGAGCCAATTTTAAGAAAAGATTAAGATCTTTTTTGAGATCGCGTACTCTTTCGTACGGTATTCCGTACATCAAATCGATGTTCACGTTCTCGAATCCGGCATTTTTGACCAAATTCATCTTGTCTTCTACGTCTTTGTAGTCCGCTTTTCGGCCCATGAAGGCCAATTTGTCACAATCGAATGATTCGACACCGATGGAGAGTCTATTGACGCCCATTTCACGCAAGTCGTACAACAAGCAAAGGTCGATATCTTCGATGTTACATTCAAAGGTAAACTCGCAATTTTGAGTCAATTCGAAAGAGTCTATTATACTTTTCAGTTTTTCGCGTTCGAATTCGGATAAGCAAGACGGTGTTCCGCCTCCGATGTAGAGAGTTTCGACAGGTTCATGTTCATAAGAGTCTTCGACTTCCGAAGACAACTTTTCCAAATAGGAGATGGCAAGTTCCTTGTTATAGAGGACTTTTGCAAAATCGCAATATGCACATATCGATTTACAAAACGGGATGTGTATATAAATGCTTGCCATATACTTCACCTCTACCTTGAATATAATAAAATTATAGCATCTTTTTGAGGTTTATTCAAGTATGTTATCGTCGGCGTCGAAGGAAACGTTGTTCCACTTTCTGCTCGAAAGGTAATCGCACATATGGACGAATTTTTCTTCGACGGTCTTAGGTATCGGCAAGACAACGTCGGGTTCGAATTTGTTCGTATTCCATCTACCCATGTGACTAGCATCCATCTTGATTATGCGTTCGAGCTGTTCACTAGATAGTTCTAACTCACTTTCGTGTTCGCGAAGAAAGTCTCCTATCAATAATGGATGATCGAAGGCCATCATTTTTGAGCCATCTCTACCCTTTTTGATACCATCGTGAATGATGAGTGCGAAAATTATGAGATCTTTCGTCTCTTGATCGAATTTGTATATGTTGAATAGTTCTTGTGCATAGCGTACGGCAACTTTGACATGTCGGACGAGGCCTCTTTCACCGAGAGAAAATTTTGGATGATATTTTCCCGTCGAACTTGCAGCCTCGTGAAAATAATAGTCTGGTAGCAAAGAGATTATTTTTTGGGCACTAGATCTTATCTTTCCATCTTGGATGTACGATAATTCTACTGCGAAAATGTTACATTTTGTTTCTGTTATCATATATGTACTTCTTTCTTTTTTATTTATCGGATTTTAAAACACTCAAGAAGGCTTCGCTCGGCAGTTCTACTCGTCCGACCATTTTCATTCTCTTTTTACCTTCTTTTTGCTTTTCTAAAAGTTTCCTTTTTCTAGATATGTCTCCCCCATAACATTTGGCTAAGACATTTTTTTTCATGGCGCTTATCGTCTCGCGAGCGATGATTTTTGATCCTATAGATGCTTGAATTGGCACTTGAAAAAGTTGGCGTGGTATGATCTCTTTTAGATTTTCGACGATCGTGCGACCGCGGGTATAGGCATAATCTTTGTGTACGATTACACTCAAAGCGTCTACGGGTTCTCCATTCAAAAGAATGTCCATTTTGACGAGATCGGATTCTTTGTATCCAGAAAGTTCGTAATCGAAAGATGCGTATCCTTTAGTAGAACTTTTCAGTTTATCAAAAAAGTCATAAACTATTTCGGATAATGGTAAATAGTAATGGATATTCACCCGAGTAGGATCGATATATTCGGTATTATCGAAAATTCCCCTTTTATCTTGGCATAGGTTCATGATAGAACCTATATATTCGGTAGGGACCAATATGTTTGTCCTTATAAATGGTTCTTCTATCGAACGAATCGTCGCGCGATCGGGCATCTTGTTCGGACTGTCTATTTCCATTGTTTCTCCATTGGTTAAATCTACTTTATATATTACGGAAGGTGATGTTGCTATGATGTCGATGCCAAATTCTCGACGAATTCTTTCTTCGATGACATCCATGTGAAGAAGTCCCAAAAATCCACATCGGAAGCCAAAGCCTAATGCGTCCGAGGTTTCAGGATCGATCGACAATGCCGCATCGTTCAACTTCAGTTTCTCGAGAGCGTCTTTCAAAGCGTCGTATTTGTTCGGTTCGATCGGAAATAATCCCGAATAAACCATCGGTTTCATAGGCTTGTATCCGGCCAATTGTGTTTTCGCTTCGTTTCTCTTGACGGTTACTGTATCGCCGACTTTGACGCCTTCGATATTTTTGATGGCCGCGCTTATCCAACCTACTTCACCACTTTTCAGTTCTTGTCTCAAAGATAAGTGAGGGGTGTTTTTACCCAATTCGACGACTTCAAATTCTTCTCCTGTCGCCAAAAATTTGATCGTATCTTTAACTTTTATACTACCTTCGACTACTTTTATGGATACGATGACTCCACGATAAGCATCATAAAGTGAATCGAATATCAAGGCACGAGTCGGAGATTCATTATCGATGACAGGTGGTGCGACACGGTCTATGATGGCTTCGATCAAGTCTTTTACCCCTTCTCCCGTTTTGCCACTGCAAAGGATTATTTCTTCGTCTTTGAAACCTAGCACTGTACGTAGTTCTTCTTTAACTTTCGGAATATCGGCATTCGGCAAATCGATTTTATTTATGACCGGGATTATGGTCAAATCGTTTTCGATGGCCAAGTACAAGTTGGCCAATGTTTGAGCCTCGATTCCTTGGGCTGCATCGACGACGAGAATGGCTCCTTCACATGCCGCGAGGCTTCTACTGACTTCGTAAGAAAAATCGACGTGTCCCGGAGTATCTATGAGGTGTAAAGTGTAGTCTTCGTTTTTGTATCTATATTGTAGCTCGACGGCGTTCAATTTGATGGTTATACCTCGTTCACGTTCGATGTCCATACTGTCGAGCATTTGGGCTTTGAGTTCTCTTTTTTCGACTCCGCCTGTAATTTCCAAAATTCGGTCAGCGAGCGTACTTTTCCCATGGTCTATGTGAGCAATGATCGAAAAGTTTCGGATGTTTGTTTGTTTCATATAGTTTCACCTGAGTATCATTATACTATATATTTCCTTTTTTTGACAAACTAAAATGACCGAAAAGTTTTGGTCATTATTTTTTTAAGAAAGCATCATCGTCAAAATTTTTAGTATCTCTTGAATTCCACTGTTGAAAAACGAGTCGATATTGGAACTGAGTTTATAGCCGAATTTTGAAACGTTGTTCGTATAATCTTTGTTTTGATCTTTCAAATAATCTTTTATATCGACTTTCTCTCCTGCGGCGATGTCTTCTTCAAATTTTTCTATTTGTTCTTCAGTAAACTGTACTTTGTTTCTCATATTGCCATCATAGTAACCCGATTTATTGATCACATACAAAGAAATGTAGGCGATAAAAAGCGCGATCATAATTATTTTGAACCAATTTGTTTTCTTTTTTTTATCCATATTTTATCGTCCTTCTTCTTCAAATGTTTCGAATATGGCTTTGGCCACTACATTCATCGTGTTGGCGACTTCTTCTATCGTATTTTCGGTGCCGCCTATTTCGAGAAGTATGGCATTTTCTTTCAAATTTTGATTGAAAAAATCTATAGGAGGATAGCCATTACCTTTAGATAATCCCCTGGTTATTGCACTCGGTAGATGTGAGTTCAACTTTTCTGCAAAGGAGACATTTTTTTCGAAGCCATCGTAATCGGTCGCGACGACGAACAGGACTTTTGCGTAATTTTTGCCATCGATCGATGCGACTGAAGCATACCGGGGCAAAGCATCTCTATGGATGTCGATGACTAGTTTGATAGACGGATGTTCCTCAATTCTTTTTTTCATATAATGAGCACTAGCATAATAACTATAGCTATAATTTAGACCATTGTCGTGTAGATAGTCAGCCATGCTTTCTTTTTCAACATAAGATGGTATTCCCAAATCTTTCAGGTAGTCGCTCAAGATATAACCACCTGTCGTCACATTATATTTTATGTTGTAGGCTTCTACCAAAGAACTGTCGTATGTTTCACTTTCATGTGTACTATATATATAGACGAGAGGATTTTCATCATTCTCGTGTTTGCTTATCAGTTTGAGTTCGTCGACAGGAATCGAAGGTTCGTAGTCTATTTTGTAGTTCAAGCCTAGTTTGAATAGATCACTCGGATTCAAAAGATCGAGACTCAAGAAATTTTTTTGGTTGGTCCCTACTTGAAACAAGTTTTTGTGAAGTTCATCTTCTCCTAGTAAACCTGCGATCGTAGTTTTGAGTAAAATGTTGAACGTGATAACTAGGGTCATAGTTGCGATAGAAAGCCATAATATCGATTTCAGCAAGAACGTTCCCTTTTTCTTTTTTGCGATAAATCTATTTTTCATAATAATGTTCACCCGAGTATATGATAACGCATGAGGGTTACAAAATATGTAGAAATTAGTTGCAAACTACAATTTTATTTGATAAAATACTGTTTGTAATGTGAAGAGAGGTGAAATCATGCCAATTATCAAAAGTTCAAAGAAGTCTGTCAAGACTGATAAGGTCAAGACTGAAAGTAATAACTTCTATACTAAAACAGTTAAAAATTCTATAAAAAATACTGAAAAGGCAATCAAAAACAACGATGCCGAAGCAGCAAAGACAAATTATCAAAACACTGTCAAGGCTATCGATAAGGCTTGCAGTAAAGGTCTAATCAAAAAGAATACTTGTGCTCGTCAAAAGAGCAGATTAAATAAAAAAGTTAAAGAAATGGCTAGCAAATAGTCATTTTTCTTTTGTCAAATTGTGAACTATCGGTGGTAAAGATATGAATATTTTGATATAATCTTTTTTAGGTGAATAAAATGAAATCTTATATTTTTCCGCTTTTTTTAGCTTTAATATTGGGTGTAGTCGTCTTGAATTTGGACTATGTGACCGATTATGTTTCCAACTTGGTCAGTGCAGAACCGGAAGTCATCATCGAGAATGGAAATTCTTACACGGAAAATCAGGATTTTGTATACGTACAAAAGTCTCGCGATTTTGTGCCGTACAGCAAACAGGATTTGTTGAACATATTCTACTCTATTTTCGATAATGGCTATGACACTTTTACATTTTATTGTCCGAGTGAATATGCTGCATGTTTGGACGATATCGAGAAACTTACGAACAATCAGACTATCATAACCGATATAGGTAATTATGTACATCCTTTTAATAACTTTACACATTTGAAGGTTGTTACAGGTTCGCTAGGAGAAGTCGATGTGATCGTGACTAAGATGTACTCCGATGAGATGATAGATGCGATCAACAAGAAGTTGGATAGAATTTTCGATGAACAACTCAATTCGGAGATGACTTTGGAAGATAAAGTTTTGAAAATACACGACTATATCATCGATACAACTTATTATGATCAAGAAGACGGTGAGAATTCGGGGAATGCGTACGGTACTTTGATCGAAGGTAAATCGAAGTGTGCTGGTTATGCCGATGCGATGGCGATTGCTCTATCGAGATTGGGCATAAAAAATTACAAAGTGGCAAGTGAAAAACACGTTTGGAATGCAGTTTATATAGGTAATGAGTGGAGTCAGATTGATTTAACATGGGACGATCCGATCGTTCAAGATGGTGCGGTCGTCACCGATACTATAAGACACAAATTTTATATGATAAACACCGATACTCTATTATCTTACGATACATCGGAACACAATTTCGATAAAAATGTATACATCGAATTGCGATAAAAAAAACTTTCAACAATGAAAGGTTTTTATTCGCATACAGTTTTTCCGTCTTTAATATCGTCGATATTCAAATCGGCTGTCGCAGTTTTATAGTCGTCGTCGAGTTTGATTGTGACGAGAACGCAATCGAGACAATAATTGGCATCTCGAGGATCGACGACATCGCAAGTGGAATCAAGATCATTCCCTTTTTCAGTTTTGTAAGCACCCAATTCGATCAGTTCATCGACAGTTTTAGTGAATACATATTTACAATCTTTCCATGTATTCGTCGCTTCGTCATGTTTTTCGCATTCACAATGTGACCCTGGTTGCTTGCAACTGCCGCCCAATTGGGCTTTTATTTTGTTGCTGTTGTTTTGGGCGTACACTACTGCTGCTTCTTCAATCGCTTCGACTTTGCTTTCCAAACCACGGATTTTGAGTTTTTTACTGATGCCCATTATACTAGGAACAGCGACGGCCATCAATATACTCAAAATGACAAGGACAGTCAAAATCTCGACGAGAGTAAATCCTCTTTTATCTTTTTTCACTTTATTATCACCATAAAAATCATAACAAAATATGAGATCATTGTCAAACGACATTTATAATAAGAAAAAAGCATCTCAGTCGAGGATTGCTTTTATTCTTCTTACACCTGCACTCGATGCTTCTTCTTTTTTTATCTTAAAATGATTCAGTTCTTTAGTGTGAGTGACATGTGGACCTGTACATATCTCTTTCGATACGTCTCCTATCGTGTAGACGGTTACCATGTCCGGATACTTTTCGATGAACATGGCTTCTGCCCCACTCTTCACTGCATCATTTTTGTTCATCTCTTCTTTAGTAACTTGTAAATCTGCTTCGATCCAAGAGTTTATTAAATCTTCGATTTTGGTTTTCTCTTCATCGGTCAATTTTCGATCGAAGTTGAAATCGAAGCGCATTCTTTCTTCGGTGATGTTGCTACCCATCTGATGAATGTTTTCGTCTTCGAGTACTACTTTGAGAGCGGCATTTAGTAAGTGCGTCGCCGTATGATATCTAGTTTCTATTTCTCCTGTGCCAGCAAGTCCACTTTTAAATTTACCTTCTGCTCCAGCGCGAGAAAGTTCTTGATGAGCTTTAAATTTTTTTTCAAAGCCTTTCTCGTCAACTTTTAAACTTTTTTCGGCAGCCAATTCTACTGTCAATTCGATAGGAAATCCGAATGTGTCGTAAAGGTGGAAGGCAGTTTCGCCACTTATTTCTCCATTTGCACAAGATACTACTTTATTAAACTCTTTGAGACCCTTTTCTAAGGTTCTAGTGAATTTGTTCTTTTCTGCTTCGATGATATTCAACGTATTTTCCCTATTCGTTTCGAGTTCAGGATAATACACTTTGTAGTCATCGATTATCGCATTGACCATCTTAGATAGAAAATCACCATCGACATTGATGCCAAGTTTATTCTCATGGCGAATAGCGCGTCTCAATAATCGACGAACTATGTAACCTTGATCGGTATTCGAAGGTTTAACTCCCGAATTCTCTCCGATTATGATCGTTATTGCTCTTATATGGTCGGCAATAATGCGCATACTAGGCATGTATTCATTTTCATATTTTTTACCACTATATTGTTCGATTAAAGAAATGTAAGGTTTAAAAATGCTCGAAATGTAGTTGTCGGTTACCCCTTCTAAAATTGCAGTAGTTCTTTCTACTCCCATGCCTGTATCGACATTTTGATGTTCGAGTGGTATGAACCCTTTTTCATCGTGATTGTATTGCATGAAGACGTTATTCCATATTTCTACCCATCGGTCGTCGTCTGGATCGTGTTTGGCAGGAACTGGATCTAGACTACGCCAATAAAATATTTCGGTGTCCGGACCACATGGGCCATGCATTTCCATATTTGGCCACCAGTTGTCATCTACACCTAGAAAGCTGATTCTTTCTTCGGGTATTCCCAGAGACTTCCATATTTCGGCCGATTCATCGTCTCTCGGGACAAGTTCGTTGCCGGCGAATACTGTGACAGCTAATTTTTCTATAGGTATGTTTAAAACTTCGGTTAAAAATTCAAAACTCCAAGATATGCTCTCTTTTTTGAAATAGTCTCCCAAGCTCCAATTTCCCAACATCTCAAAAAATGTGTGATGTGTTGTATCGCCGACGGCGTCTAGATCGTTCGTTCTGACACATTTTTGATAATCGACAAGTCTCTTTCCCAATGGATGTGTTTCTCCTTTAAGATAAGGTGTCAATGGTTGCATGCCTGCGGTGTTGAACAAAACCGTGTTATCGTTTTCTGGGACGACGGGACTACTCGGTATTTGTTTATGGTTTTTACTTAAAAAGAAATCGATATATAAATCTTTTAATTTCATAATTTTTCTCCATTCTTCTATAATTTTCATAATAATTTGGCTGCATTAATTATAGCAAAAAATAGCGAAATAGTCACATAATTTTGAAAATGTTCGTGTAAGTTTGTTTATTGCTTATTTATTTTAGGTTATAATGTCATAAAATTTATAAATTTTAAATTGCATCTTTTCAAAGTAAGGTCATTATTTTACTAATCGATAGCTTGGTATATTTTTGTACAACCTCAGGTGACATTCCATCTTTCAACATAGTCTTTGCAGTTTCTATTTTTTCCGCCTCTCGACCTTCCTCTCGGCCTTCCTTTCGACCTTCCTTTCGACCTTTTTCCAAGCCAATAATTTCTCCTTCAACACGGCCTCTTTCTAAGCCCTCTTCTCGACCTAATTCCATTCCTACGTCCATTCCTGCTCTTCTCGCGTCGAGTTCTACGTAGTATTTCTCCATCTTTTTTGGATTGCATT
>CAOJEC010000033.1 GCA_948433885.1 uncultured bacterium
GCAATCCAAAAAAGATGGAGAAATACTACGTAGAACTCGACGCGAGAAGAGCGGGAATGGACGTGGGAATGGAATTAGGTCGAGAAGAAGGACGTGCTGAAGGAGAAGTCATTGGATTAGAAAAAGGTCGTATTGAAGGATTAGAAAAAGGCCTAGAGGAAACAGCCAAGTCTATGCTAGAAGACGGAGTAGCACCTGAAGTAGTCCAAAAATATACCAAGCTATCGATCGACAAGATCATGACTTTACTTTAAATTATAATATTTATTAGAAATATTTTGCTGTATGTGTTATCATGATTTTGAAAGTGGTAATGAAGTATGAATGAAAATAGAGTAAAAATTGATCAAGATAATCCTGCTATACAAAGAATAGAAGAAAAGTGCATAAATTGTGGTGTGTGTTTGAATACATGTATCGATGATGTAGGATTAGAAAGAAAATGTCGTTTAGATAATTCTAAAACTTGTATTTATTGTGGTCAGTGTATTTTAAATTGTCCGATGGGAGCACTCAAAGAAAAATATGTATATAAAAAGATATTGGATTTGTTGAAAGATACCGATAAAGTAGTCACCGTATCAATCGCTCCTTCTGTTCGGGTGGCATTAGGAGAAGAATTGGGCAAAGAAATTGGAATATCTATGGAACGAATGTTACCTGCTATTTTGAAATCGATGGGGTTTTCTTATGTCTTCGATGTGACTTTCGGAGCAGATGTCACCATCGTGGAGGAAGCGACTGAACTAGTGAATAGAATAAAAAATGGCAATGTCCTTCCGATGTTTACGAGTTGTTGTCCTGCTTGGATCAAATATGCATGCATGAATCATCCCGAACTAATCCCGAATATAAGTACCACCAAAAGTCCGATAGGGATAACTAGTTCTCTCATAAAAACTTATTTTAAAGATATGATGAATATAGAAGATGAAATAATAAGTGTAGTCGTCGCACCTTGTACTGCAAAGAAGTGGGAAATCATCGGAAGTGATACCGACTATGTCATCACGACGAGAGAACTTGCTTATATGATCAAAGAAGTCGGTGTCGATATCGATAGTTCGAAAGAGGTAGATATGGATTTGCTTTTGGGACATGGAAGTAAATCTGGTCTATTATTCGGAAGAAGCGGTGGAGTGATGGAAGCTGCTCTTTCGTATGCACATTATTTATTGACCGGAAAAAAGGCTCAAGAAGGACAGTTTAGATTGAATATAGAAGGTCCAATAACTGAGGCTTCGTACAAAATGGGAGACAGCATAATCGACGTCGCTGTCGTATACGGTTTAAAAAATCTAGAAAAGATTTTATCTCAAAAAGAAAAATACGATTTCATAGAAGTGATGAATTGCCGAGGAGGATGCATAGGTGGAGGTGGACAGCCATTGGGTACGAGACAGGATATCGAAATTAGAAGGAAAAAGAGAAGTGACTGTTTAGATGAACAAATCAATTCGGCTATGTATCCTTACGATAATAACTCTATAAAAGAATTGTACGATTCTTATATAATAACCCCAAATGGAGAACTTGCACATAAATTACTTCACAAAGAGCACGAAGAATTATCGCATTTGATCGATGATTGAAATGATATGATTAATGATATATAATATTAAAATGAGGTGAATACTATGAACGAAGTCAATAAAAGATGTCAAGAAATAATTGAAAAATTGAATTTGAATCCAAGAGTTGTGACTCATGAACCAATTTTAAACTATGAAACTGCAGAACGAGTGGATAAGGAATTGGGATTGACTGGTACTGAAACAAAGACTTTGTTTTTGAAAGGGAAATCTAATAATTATTATCTTTTTATAACTTTATCAGATGTAAGAATGGATTCTAAAGTTCTTAAAAGCTTATTTGGAGAAAAAGTCAGTTTGGTAAATGGTGAAGAGATGAAAAAAGTTACCGGTATGCAACCAGGATGTATGACTCCTTTCGGTTTAGAAGACAAACTTATAAAATCTATCGTAGTGGATACTAAAATAGATGAAGAAGATTTACTCATTTTAGCTTTCGGATCGGAGACAATGTCTATGGAGATATCTCCACAAGATTTACATAAAATTCTCGGATATTCTTATGAAAGCATAATATTGTTATAATAAAGTTGACGAATAAAAACGTCAATTTTTTATATATATTTGTAAACCTAAAGAGGCTCTTCCTTGATAAAATAGATTTTATTGACTATACTAATAATAGGATAAGGAAGTGTAAGTATGAAAAAGTTATTGTTATCTATATTGATGTTGTTCGTAGTTTTCTCTTTTACAGTTGTTGACGCTGTAGGAACACGCACGTATACAAAAAATGATGTCGAAGAAAGTTTATCGCAAATTTTAGATTCTTATCACAGCGATGCTCCTGAAGGTACGAAGTTTGCTTATGAATCTACTGCGACTGAGACTGTAATCAAGAGTACACTACTCGGCAATACGTACACAACGCGATTTGTATATGAAAATGGAATTTACCATTTTACAAGTATATTTGCAGATGCGAAGATTTCTACTAAAGAGGATATCGTAAATTTGACATTCGAAAACTTCAATCTTTCTTGTTTGATGTTTGCAATCGACAATATGTACGATGACGAAACAGTTCAAAGTGTAGCAGACGTACAAGTTGGTGATGCTAAAAATCACATCGAAAGATTCACATTGGCAAATGATGGAATGGAAGCTGTCATAATTTCTATAGGAAATCCTCTCGCGATAGCAGATGAATCTTATAGTATCGGATTCATCAAAACATTAAATTTCGATTTAAATCATCCAAAATTTGTAAAATGGGTTACCGATAATGAAGGATTTTTAGAGTTGGGCACGAGCATTAAGAAAGCGATGGTCTATTTTGAAGCTATCATAAACGATGGTAAGCCTGTACCTGAAGGAACTCCTAGAGAAGATGTTCCTATAAAGATAATCGAAAAGTACGAAGATGGTACGACTGTAGAAAGAGAATCTACAATAGGAAAAGTGGAAGAAGAATTGGGATACAAAGTCGACGATTTTTACACAGATACCGCTGGTAATTTCATTGCATCGGTGACTAAAACTGAACCGAGTGGAACAGATCTTGGACCAAAAAAGTCTTCTTACACCATAAGTCCAAAAAAAGTAATCGTAGACGATGGAAGTCAAAAACCCGGGACTACTGAAAATCCTCCTACGGGAATAGTATCACATACCACATTTGCGTTATTTACAATCTTAGTTAGTGCTTCGAGTATTATGATACTTAAAAAGAAGAAAGTATTTAGAAGATTTTAGACGATAATCGTCTTTCCAGGATAAAAACATAAAATAATTTTAAAAAGTCGTCAAATCTTGATAAATAGGGAGAAAGACGGCTTTTAATATATAAAAAAATGACATTTATCTTAGCAATAAGAAGCATAAAAGTTCAAGGAAAAATTCTTCAAAATTGTTGGAAATATGTTTTCTAATTCTCTTTAAATTCATATTATATCTAAGTTTTACACGGTCGAAAGTGGTTAAAACAAATTTATGTACTATTTCTAAATTTAATAAAGTATAGTAGTATTACTGTCTTGACAAAAAGTAAACTCTAAGAGCCAATGTATTTTATTTTTAATAGACCAATGTCCTCTTGTTGCAATATTAAATTCATTAATATTAACTTGTCTACTAGAAATATAATATTTATTTTCAACTGATTATCTCTTCGATATTAGGCATCTCATTTGTCTTTTCTGATATTTTCTTTGTTTCTATACAATATTCATACACATTTGAATACAAATTCAAACAATTTAATACTATGTTTTTATCCTGCTCAAAATTCTGTTGACCTTGTTTTTTTTTAAGTAATATATTATAATTATACTAAGGAAAGTAGGGGATCATTAGTGCAATCTAAAAAAGCTTTTACTCTCGTCGAGTTAATTGTAGTTATTACGATCCTTGGAATACTGTCGGTCTTGCTCATACCGATGCTCATGGATGTAGATAGAAATTCTAAAGTGTCCCTACGCGATTCTAAAATTCAGACGATAGAGACGGTTGGAGAAAAATTTGGTAATGAAGTCGTAAACGACTATCAGGGATGCCTCGGAACTAGTTCGCCAGAGCAACTATTACAAAGTTGTACCATAGGGTTGAGCGACCTCGTCGAATTCGGATATTTAGAAAACAACGATATTGTAGATCCAGAAACAAACGATACATTGATCGGCAACGTACTATTGTGTTATGATCCTGCTCACGTCAGCATATATGCTTCATATGTATCAGACGACAATTATTCTTGTAAAGATATCGCTATAAATAGTGACAATACGTTAGCTTTAAGCTCGGTCGGTGGTGTCGGATATGTAGGAGGTAACGATGTCGAAGTAAGCGTCATCAAAAGTGGAGACTTCGAAAAATTTACGTGCCAAAGTTCAAATGAAGATTTAGCATCGTGTTCGATCAACAACAATAGACTGAGCATGAAAATTACAAATAATAAAGACTATGATTTTGGAGAGGACTTATATAAAACAGTAGAAATTTCGGTATATGGTGAATATTTTGATGACGATCAGAATTCTAAAAGTCTAACTAAAACTTATAGTTTAAAAGTTTATCCTACTGACTTATCGGTGGATGACGAGGGTAAGACTTGTGTAGCAATGGGAACTTCTACACAAGCGATTTTGAAAGTTTTGAATGCTGGTACTTTGTCTGTGACGAGTTCCGATCAAAATGTATTAGAAGGTATAGCCAGAGATGGAATTCTCTACATGTCGACTAAAGTTAATACTGGTTTAGCGACTCTGACTGTAAAAGAGGCTAACGGTAATAATATTGTCAACATAACTAAGAATGTATATAATTTAAAAATAGGCGATGTTTTTCCTCAGGATATGGTCATCAACCATTATGTAGATGTACCGATCGAATATTCTGGAACTGGAACTATAAAGATTTCGTCAGATAACCCGAGTGTACTTAAATTTTCGGCAAGTGGAATCGCTGCAGCGAGCGAAATAACACTCACTAACCAGACTTCGTTTAGAATCATTGCTAGTGGCATGGGAATAGCTAAAGTAACGATCGAAGGAGAGAATTGTGGTCAAGAAGTAAGAGATATGGCTGTTTCAGGTTTGACTTTTAAAGATGAAAGTCAAGGTCTAGTTTATATAGGTGGGGGGAAGAAAAGTGTTGAAATTGAAGTAGAAGAAGCAACCAATTTACAGTGTACTTCGAGCAATCCTTCGGCTGCTACTTGTGAGATTCATGCGACGACTGTAGATATAATTCCTGGAACTGTTGCAGCAAATAACGTCACGTTGACTGTAGGAAGTCCACAGGCAGGATATGCATATTATCGTTTGCAGGTTTTGAAGACGGCGATAAATGTCGTCAACAATTCAGGGAGAACAGTCTCGACCGTCTGTCGAGAAAAAGTTTCGACATACAACAGTGATCAGATCTTCGTAACAGGAACGAATTTAGGAGAGACGGTGATCAATGAGATCGAAGACTGGTATTTGGCTGAGGCTACTGTAGCAAACGGTGGTGCACAGAGGAACGTGAACGTTTTTCCTCGAAACATTTTGGAGATTTATTCACCATATGTTTTGGGGGAGAACACCGGTCGAACGAAGATAGAGATAAAAGAAAATAACGGAAATCAGATAGCATCATTCAATTACAACATTTATTCCATGAAAGCCTCGCGATCTTCGGCAACATTAGAAGTAGGTAGTACTTTCGACTTCGATGTCGAGGTCAGTGGTACAGGTGAGATTTCTCTTACGACGAGCAATTCGAGGGTAGCCACTGCTTCGATCGTCCAAGCAGGTACATATAGTTGGACTCCTAACGCTGTGAATAGTCGTAAGATTCGAATTAAAGCCGTCGGTACGGGTGCGGCGACGATCAGTGTGCGAGGAGCAGATTGTGGAGTCACGACTTTCAACGTCATCGTCGATGGAAAGAATTTTTCGATCAATCTAGTACCGGGTACTTATACGACGAGTCTCGGTTCCGAGGTGCTATCATGTGAGACTGAAGGGGAAGAGGAGACTTGTGAAGTTAAATTCCCCCAAATATATACATCGAGTGAATTCCAGGTTATCGGATATAGTCGTACTAAAGACAGTACGACGGCAACTTATAAGGTAAATGAGCGATTGACTCTAAGTACTAGTAATTCTGGACAAACTTTCTACGGAAATTCGGTGGATAGGAATAAACCGGTTTGTTCTTTAGAAGAGAATATTCCAAATATATCTATCGGCGGAACTTCGTACGTTACGTTGAACTGTATAGATACCGGAAGTGGTATAACAGGTACAGGAGCCCTGTCGGCGAGCAATTTTACTGTTTCGAATACGTCGATCGGAGAATTAGTCGAAGTGGGATCGCCTATTAAGACCACCAACGGTTATTCGTATAGATTAGGAGTCAGAAATAAGCAGGTCGGGTTGTGGAATCTTTCGATAAAGGCAGGTGCTGTAAAGGATGTTTTTAACAACGGAAACGACGCGACTAATTTAGGAAGCTTTTTCGGTTCGCAGTATAATATAGAAAACTACTATTTCATAGGTAAAACGAATAGAAATGATGTCATCGCTGTACTATACGACAATTCAGTTTTGGGATCTGGTTCTAGTGAAACGTATTCGTTGTACATTTATGGTACAGGTGAGATATTAGATTTTATGTCATCTTCTTATGCTAGTTATGCGCCTTGGTATAACGATTATAGGACAAGTATCACGAATGTTGTAGTCAATAGTGGAGTTACGAACATCGGATCGAAGTTGGCATACAATTCTACTAGACTTACGAGTGTGACGATTCCGTCGGGTGTTATATCGATCGGAGATGGAGCGTTTGCAAATGCAGCTCTTACAGAAGTAGTCATTCCAAATACGGTTACGACGATCGGAAACGAATCCTTTTATGGGAATAAAGATTTAAGTAGTCTGACTTTAGGAAGTGGAATTACATCGATCGGCACGAGAGCATTTTATAACCACCATATTAGTAATCTGACTATTCCTAGTTCGGTCGTCACGATCGGTGAGAGTGCTTTTGGAGTAGAGGCTGAACGATCGGTTTTGAGTACATTGCAAATTCCTAGCAATTCTCAGCTTACGACGATCGGTAATTCGGCATTTATTTACCATAAACTTACCAGTTTGAATATTCCGAGTTCTGTGAGGATGATCGGAAATAGAGCTTTCGAACAAGTCGACGTCGTTTCAGGTACTTTGACAACTCTCACTTTTGCAAACAATGCCAGTTTAACTTCTATAGGTGACGACTCGTTTGCATATAATGCTCTGACATCTCTGTCTTTGCCAGCCTCTTTGGAAAGTATCGGCGCTAGAGCATTCGCAGCATTAAGGGCAGGAGTGAAGACGATCGCGATTGGCCGAAATGTAAGAGCGATCGGCAACAACTTCGCTTATGGTGAAGAGTTGGCTACGATAACAGTCGATTATAGTAATTCGTATTTCACTTCAGATAACGGGGTTTTATATAATAAGAACATGACAACCTTGGTCAAGTGTCCAGACGATTATTATATCACGAACGAGACTTTGAATGTCCCGAGTACTGTTACAACATTGCAAGCAGGAGCTTTCGATGGTTGGTTAAACTTCGGATCAAGTTTGAGAGGACTGACGGTCAATTTACCATCGAAACTCGCAAATATGAATATAGATAATAACTTTATCTTCTATGCTATAAGTGCCATAAATATAAATGGAAATAATCAGTTCGAAAGTGTAAGTGGAGTTCTATTTAATAAGAATAAGACGACAGCTTATCGGTTGCCTTTGGCTTACACGAGTTCATCTTATACCATACCGAGTACAGTCACAACTGTAGCTGATTACTTCAGTTATGGAAATACTCGAGTTAGTGCAGTTACCATTCCGAGTTCGGTAAACCGTATAGGTATGTTAGCTTTTGCAGCAGATACGAATTATGGATTAGAGACGATTAACTTGTATTCTACCGATTCGTTAGTATATAGCGAGAGTTCATTTACCGTAATGGTCTATCCAAACAATGGAAGTCTAGCTTCTAGAAGTAGAACGATGAACGTAGCCAATGTCAATTTAAAGAGCCGATTAGAGAATTTATATAGTGGCGTATCTTATGTACTGCGCATAAATAAGGTGGATGGATAGGATATGAAAAGAAAATATATAATTGTCGGCGTGATCATATTGTTGGTACTCATCACAGTCCTTTTAGTGTTCGTCCGATTCAAAAGTAAAGATATGACATATGATAGATTCGATAAGTTCTCCTTGGCGATCACAGTAGATATGAAAAAAGGGGAAGAGGTAGAGGACCGATTTATCGATGTATCTTTCGATGGCGAGAATGCCAGAATCAGTTCTAATAAGATAGATAAAGATTCCTATATCATAGGAGGTAGACTTTACTATTTGGAGGAGGATACTTTCTACTGGTATCGAGTAGAAACTTCTTATTTGGATATATATGAGATCATAAGTTCATATGAGAAGGTGAGCAAAGTAAAAGAACAAAACGATGTTCTATATAATGAAGCTCAGTTTTCGGCCGAGACAATCAATGCTTTACTAGATGCTCTTTATTTTAACGGTTCGGTCTCGTCAGAAGAAAAAGTTACCTACGCTGTAGTAGATAAAAAGGTAGAGGAATTCAATATCGTATTGAGCAATGTAGATGGATATGATGAAGTGAGTATAAACGTTTTAGTAGCAAAATTGGAAGATGATTACTCGGTCAATACTTCGCGCATATTCGGAACAGTTGGAGGAGGACGAAGATATAAGACGAGTGAAACATCGACTAACATTTTTGAATTTGGTTTGTAATAATAAAGTAAATCTTATTGTTTTTAAAGCAAAATTGTGATAATATCTATGATAAGGATAATAGAAAGTAGGTAGGTTATGAAAAACAGAAAAAGAGGTTTTACTCTAGTTGAAATAATCATCATAATAGTCGTTTTAGTCGCTATTGCAGGATTATTTGCAGTCAACATGATTAGTACTCTCAAAAGGAACAAAGACGATGAAACCAAAAGCATCGTCGCACAGATTAAATCAGCAGCTGATGCGTATGTGGTTGCTAACCCAGATGAAGTAGAGAGACTCTACAACGGATACGGATACGTAGATATAAAAATTGGGGAGTTGAGGGATAGAGGTTTCTTGAGTGAAGATCTTAAAGAAGCAGAGACAGGAGAGATCATCTCAGATGACGAGATCGTCAGAGTTAAGCTAGATATAGGCGATTTCTTCAACTTTATCTTTCCACTTACTCTAGCGGAGAAAAATGCCGAAGCTTGGGCTTTGGTTGCCGAAGATCTTTCATTAGAATATGATCCGTCGACTAGCTCTTCAGAGTGGTGTAAAAATGATAAAAATATATTCAGTGGACTTTACGATTCTAAATATGTAAATAAGTCGAATTATGCTGAAGTTACGAGCAAGTTGTATCTCATGGATAACAGTAATGAAGGACGCATGTTCGAAGGAGATTATTTTAAAGAAGCAAGATTGGAAAAGACATCTTGTAATGTCGATCCAAAGAGATCAGGAACATATAACATCACATACAAATACACAGATCCCTCTTTAAAAACAGAAAAGACAGTTAATAGAACTGTCTACGTAAAGACATCAACAAACGATGCGATATCTTTTACAGCTAAAATTAACAACGGTTCTATAATCGCACTAGGCGCTAGAGATGTACCGATCACCATAACAGAAACTTACAAAGATGGTTCAACTGCAACATTTGAAAGTACTACAGAGACAATAAATTCTATAAACTATACGATCGAAAAGTTCGATACTTCAGTTTCAGGAACCTTTAAGGCGATAGTCTCGACTATGAAAGTCAATTCAGATGGTTCCAAACCTGAGCCACAACAACCAGAGTATGCAGTCACCGATTATCTAGCTTATATATTAAGCGATTTGCCTGAATGTACAGCTTCAAGTTCCGACGTCGAGGGATGTTATTTTAGAGGAGAACAAGATGGAAACTACGTCGATTATTATGGCAAAATATTTAGAGCATACTACTCTAATAAGAATAGCAATGTAGTTCGTATCGTCTACGATGGCGATTATACTATAGCGCCTTATGGACAATTAGGTGAATGTATATCTACGGGTTGCTGTAATAATGGTAGATATGCCTATATAGCCTTGGGTGATACTACAGCATCTTCGCGTTTTAAAAAGGTTATGGATTCTTATTTAGATGACTTCTATAATTTATTAAATAATGGTAAGACTTTAACTTATTTGAGAAGCCAAACATTTACGAGTTATTACAACGTTGAAGAATATTCATTGAGAACAAATAACAGTTATTATAACGGACTAAATGTCGCAGGAAATATAATAACTAACGGCATTAAAACCAAAAACTTAAGTAAAAAAGTTGCACTTTTATCTCTAGGCGACTATAAAGAAATCGCTGACTGTTCTAGTGACAGTTCATGTAGATCAGCAACCAACTATCTGACGGGCGATTCAAAATTCTGGTTATTAGATTTCTATGCAGCTAGATTCGGTGTTGGAGCGCATAACCGTGGTATCAATCCGGCTGAAATATACGAGTATGCTGTAAATGAAGACGGATCTATAACTTACGACGGAACTACTAAAGCTCAAAACGCAAGCACGAGCCAGATACAAACTTCAGAGTTAGGTGTTAGACCTACTTTAGAGCTAGGTGCTGCGAGGGTAAAAGGTGGAAATGGATCAAAAAATAATCCATATATCGTCAAGGTCGATTAGTGAGGTTACATATGAAAAAAGAAAAAAAGAATATATTAATTGTGGGTATAATTGTCGTTATTCTCATCGTTATCGTAATCGGAGCTTTAGTATTTTTCAAAGGTAAAACTCCTATTTCAGATCCTAGTGGAAACCAAAAAGTTATTGCTTCTTTGGAATCCAATAGTCAAAGCGAAGTAGATACGTTTATCAAAAATGATCTAGAAGAAAATGGTTATAGTTTGAAAGAGGCGAAGGTATACATAAATCCTTATGGAAATTCTCCTCTTTCAGCAATAATGATCTTCAGGACAGATAAAGCTACTACTGTCACAGTTACTGTTAAAGGTAAACACGATGATGATCTATCTTTCGAATTCGAAAATGCTACTGACCATTATATTCCTATCTATGCCTTATATGAAAACTATGAAAACGTCGTAGAGGTGACTTTAGGAAGTGGAGAAAAGACAGAAGTTAAGATTCCAACTATCGAATTAGAAAATGCTTTAGACACTACTGTAAACGTCAATAACGTTTCCCAAAATGATGATGGTCTGTACTTTATTACGACGCCTCTAAACATGCAATCTTTTGCGATCGATAGCTATGGTGAAATTAGATGGTATGCTGATGCGATGTATTTCCACAACATAGTGGAGTTGGATAACGGTCATTTATTGATCGGAACAGCCGCAACAAATGGAGACGGGCTAAGTACCCAAATACTAGAGATCGACTACTTAGGTCGCGTTTATAAAACGTACGAGATCGATTCTGGTTATGTAAACGATTTCACCGTAAAAGATGATGGCAATATATTGTTAGCGTCAAAAAACAGCGAAAGAGAAACTTACACTGAGTATATAATAGAAGTCGATAGAGAAACCGGTAAGGTAGTTAAAACTTGGGATCTTTTTGAACAACTTAGAGATATCGATCCAATTTATACAGATGATATCACCAGAAGCGATTATTTCTATAATTCAGGAATAGAGTATTATCCAGACAGCGACTCTTTGCTTCTAACATATTGGGGTGGAGAATTTGTCGCGAATATGAGTTATAAAGACGGATCGCTCAAGTGGATATTTGCCGACCCCGATAATTTCACCGAGTATTTTGATGATGTCTTATTAAAAGGCGAAGGATTTACTTATCCAAAAGCTATGCATTCGGCAAAATTAGACGGCGATACTTTGACGGTCTTCGACAACGGTTATAGCACTAATAATGGAGATGGCTCATCGGCAGGTTTAAGTGGATCATATTCTAGCGCTAATACTTATAAAATAAGTGGAAATTCTATAAGCTTGGAAAGTACCATCGATGAGAATAAAGGATTATTCAGCTACGCTTTGGGAGATTATGACAAAGTCGATGGTGATGACGTCATATTGTTCGGTAGAGAACTTAAGAACTTTAATTTTAATTCTGGTTTAAATCTAAATGATTACGACAATGTCGTTTCTAGATTGATTGTCAAACATAACGGAGAGACTACATTAGATATCGAATTGGATTGGGGTACTTATAGTGTATTAAAGATCTCTATGAAAGGAGTCGACTTTTCGTTCGATCCGATTAAAAACTGTACTACTTTAGATCCTTCACCAAAGGAAGATATCACTTCTGAAATTGTCCAATTGGTCGGAAAAGCTCAGGAATCTGTACCTTATGAATTTGGATATTCAAGTGGCGTGATCGAGCACAATGTCTTATTCATGAGTTCAGATGAAGCTAAGCTCGTTCTTATCGATGACAATAAAAACGGTGCTATCTATGAGCTTAAGGTAAAAGGCGAGTCAGAAAGTAAAAAAATAATTACCGACTTAGCTAAAGGCAAGTATTATGTTTACGTATATGAAAATGATGTCATGTATAAAACCGACAAACATATCGAGATAAGTTAGTGGAAAAGTGAGATGTGAAAAGCATGCTCGCTTTTTTGTTCCTAGTAGTTCAGTATGAGGTATTCTCTAAATCATCGATGTTATATGCAACAAGTGAATTGATGTGTCTTCTTAATAAAATATGATTTTTTATGCAATGTTTAACTAATTGGTTATATAAATTTTCAGAAGGAACTATTGTTAATGTTCAAAAAGACATAGACTTACTTCTAAATCCAATCGTCTTTGGAGAAAGAGCAATTAGAATGGTTAATGGTAAAATAAATATTTATGGTGGATTTAGAACAATGGATGGTTTAAACTGGTTTGCCAAAATTAGAAGCTTTATAATGACCTCTAAGTACAGGGAAGAAAATGTATTATCTAACCTTGTTACTTTACTATCTGGCGAAGAGTACAAGTTAACCTAGTCCCTCTTCTTCTTTTCTGTGTCACAAAATAACTAACTATACTTTTGACGATTCATGTGTTATAATAATTCTTAAGAATAGGATGGTAACATGAAGAATAAAGGGTTTATTGCTACTTCTTTGATATATTCGTTCTTTTTGACATTTTTGTCGATCGTGACAGTTCTTTTGAGTAATTATATTGCCAATAAGACTATTTTAGATCGGTTTAATGATAAAGCACAGGCTGATCTAAATACGAGTTCGTATACGATTTCTATATATTCGAGGAATGCAAATATAAAAGATGGGTACACGATGACTAATTTGATTTCGAATGGAGATTTTAGTCAGAATTTGGAGTTCTGGAACATTTCAGGAGATGCCCTATATTCAACTTCACTTTGGTTAGATAACTATTCTGTTTTAAAAAGTAACAATAATGTAAGCAATTCTTATTTATATCAAAATATTTATGTTATGAAAGATAATATCTATTATATATCTTTAGATTATTTACACAATTCTAGTACAAACTTGTATTCTTATTTAGGTAGCAATAGTAAAAACTCATTTGTTATAAAAGATAATCAGGGTATAACTTGGACGAGAGGCGCTGTCAGTTATAGGTCAGAGTTCGATGGTTATACACAGTACATTTTAGGAGATAGTGGGAATTCTTCTTATATTGGAAATTCATATTTCACAAATGCACTAGTGTTAAATTTAACGGCAAGTTTTGGACTAGGATATGAACCAGATGTCTTGTGGGTTAACGAGAATATATCGTGGTTCGATGGGACGATCAGTTATTTAAATTTGAATAGTGTCGCCTATGGAAACGATGTGAGTATCGAATTTACACCTTACGGTGGTTATAATAATTATAATATGAGTTGTGTCGATAGCGAAGGTAGAACACTGTCTAATTATAGTATTTCTCCTATAAATCCGGCCGATTTAGGCGATCCTGAAGGGGATATAGAGGTACAAGATGAGAACGATGACGAAGAAGATAAAGTTGATATTAGAATCAATAGAACTTTAAATATTTCAGAAGTTACTAGTAATATCAAGTGTACTGTCGAATGGGTGAGAGAATGAAAAAAGATGGGTTTGTTTTAATGGAAACGATCATCGTGATAACGGTATTATGTATCGTTCTCGTGGTAATATATGCATCTTATAGCAAACTTCTTATCGACGTCAACAAAAAATCACTTTATGATAAAACCGAATACATATACAAGACGAATATCGTTAGAGAATATGTCGAAGATGTTTTAGATGAAAGCAAATATTCTACTTCTACTTATTATGTCTATTGCCGCAATAAGTTGGATGATCTAAAGTGTTTTGATGATAAAATAACCGGCAACTACGAAAACGACCTTTTCAAGACACTTGGTGTCGAAGCTGTCTATATAACTCTTTGGAATGTAAACGAAATCAGCGATAGCGATATTTCTGGATTTGAAGCTACGACGCAGAATTACATAAAGAAATTAGATCCGACCGATATAAGTGCTTTTAGAATAATCGTCATGTTCGATAGTGAAAATAACGACACCGAACAGAAGGTATATGAATATGCGACTCTTCGCTTTGGAAGTAGGGGTTGATATGAAGTTAAATAAAAAAGGAATGAGTATGGTGGAGATAATAGTCTCCATCGCATTGATATCGATAGTCCTCACATTCCTAATGAATCTATTTTTAAGGATCCGGACGACATATAATCAAAGTGCCGTGCAAGCCGATTACAATATACTTGTTGCCAACATAGTAAAAGCGATCGGCGATGACATCGACAATTATGGTCTTTCGGAAATCGAATATGAAACCGAAGGTAACAAAAGTGCGATCATTTTGACATTCAACGCATTTAGACTTAATCATTTGTCGGATAGGATCAGGAAAGTCTTGAGAGTGTATTTTAGAAACAATAAATTCTATATAAGTTACAGCTACGAATCGAAATATACGTTAGATATCACCAGTGTAGAAAGATCTACTAGTGTAATTAGAGAAATGCCAGATGATGTCGTCGTCGATAGTTCTAACTATATAGAACTCACAAAAACTTCTATAGGGATAGATGTTTTAACCGAGATAAAGGTACCGATGGGGGATGCAAACGGAAACATCTATGACATCAATGTTTTTGGGCTGATAAAGGGTCAATAATAATAATAATAATTAGTATTCAGGATAAAAACATAAAATAATTTTAAAAAGCCGTCAAATCTTGATAAAAAGGGAGAAAGATGGCTTTTAATATATTAAAAAACCGACATTTATCTTAGTAATAAGAAGCATAAAAGTTAGGGAAAAATTCTTCAAAATTGTTGAAAATATGTTTTCTAATGGTTATACATTTAAATAATTTAATGGCTTTTTACTATCATTTACAAGTGTTAGAACTCGTCCACTCCAATTATTTATTCTGCCATCAAAATTTAAAAGGTTAACTTTTGAAGTTTGTTCAAAAGTAAGTGTTTTTAAAAAGTCGAATAAAATCTTATTTAGTTTTTTACTATTATAAGTATATTATGTACGTTTTTTTGGCAAAATTTATTCTCTATCTCTTTTGTTTTCTAGGTTTCTATACTTTTTTCTTTTAATACTATGTTTTTATCCTGAAAACGTGTCATGAAACATTGACTATTTGAGGGTGTATGTGCTAAGATATTTTTATACTAAGGGTAGGTGTAAAGATGAAGAGAAGAAGGGAAAAAAAGGGTTTCACTTTGATCGAATTGATCATAGTAATTGGACTATTGACTGTAATCGCAGGAATATTCGTGATGAATTTGATCAAGACACAAGGTAACCAAAAAGAAGAAGAAAAGAAAGATTTAGTCGCTCAAATAATCTCGGCAGCGTCGACATACGTGTCGATCAATCCCGAAGAAGTGAAAAACTTGTACGAGGGATATGGATACGTAGATATTCCAGTCGGTCATATAAGAGATGCTGGACTATTGAGTGAAGACTTGAAAGATCCAGATACCGGCAAGAAAGTCAGTGATGACGAAGTAGTTCGAGTAACTTTGTCGTTAGGAGAACTTTTGGATATAAAGTTTCCAGTAGAAGACGATGCGAACAAAGATGCATGGAAGATGATAGCAGATCCGATCATAATACCTTACGATCCGGATGGAGGAAAGTGCGAAGAAGGAAAGAACTGTTGGTGCGATGATAGAAATAACGTATTCAAAGGATTGATAACGGATCTAACAGGTAATTATACGAACGAAAAGAGCAAGATGTACTTGATGAACAACAAAGAAGGAGATCCTGAGAAAGCACGAATGTACAGTGGGAACTACTTCGATGTGAATGGAGTAAACTTGCGAGTACAATCGTGCGACGTCAATCCATCGAAGGTAGGAAACTACACGATCACATACATATACAAAGATCCCGACATGGGAACAGAGAAGACGGTGAAGAGAGTAGTTTCAGTAATAGCGGAAGACGAAGATGTATTGTCATTTACAGTGACATTCTTACAAAGTAGAAACATAGTAGGAACATTAGTACCGATAGTACAAACATTCACAGATGAAAGAATAAATTTAAAGATAACAGAGTACTATAGAGGGGACAAATCGGACACATTTGAAACGACAA